>JBDTVD010000137.1:0-8988 GCA_040007375.1 Bacteroidota bacterium
GAATTTTGTTGGCATCAGCAAAGATGGATTTTACGTACATGGAATTGAACTGAAGAACAACGATCAGCTGATTGCAGTTAATTCCGCAACAAAATCAGTGCTTGACGACATCTCTGTGAAAATAAAAAACCTGAACCTTGATGAAATAAGTGAGCAGTTTAAAAAAGAGAAGAAACCTTTCGGTGGAATAATCAATGGAGACATAGTATTAAAGAAAACTGCAGAAGGAACCGGAATGACTGCAGATCTCAATATAAATAATTTAACAGTTAATGAAGTGCAGGCAGGTAACCTGGAATTGCATGCTGCTCCGTCAGGTACAAACAGGTTTAAACTAAATGCAACTCTTAAAGGAGAAGAAAACAATCTGAAAGTAGATGGCTATTTCTCTCCTGCTGATACAACAAGCAGCCTGGATATGAATGCTGAGATTTTAAATTTCTCCATGACCTCTATCCAGTCATTCATTCCTGACCAGCTATCAGAAAGCAGCGGAATGTTGCAGGGAAAATTTCGTATTTCAGGTACAACGGGAAAACCAACCATTAATGGTAATCTGCATTTCATCAACGTAAATACAAAACCTGCTTTAACCAATAGTAAAATCACATTAGTTGATGAAACAGTTGTAATATCTGATGAAGACATTTCACTAAATAATTTTACAATACGTGATCAGAATGATGCCTTCTTAAAAGTAAATG
This sequence comes from Bacteroidota bacterium, assembly GCA_040007375.1. Classification (GTDB taxonomy): domain Bacteria; phylum Bacteroidota; class Bacteroidia; order AKYH767-A; family OLB10; genus JANOXC01. The sequence continues at coordinate 705 of JBDTVD010000137.1, forward strand.
GAAATGTTAAACACATTTATACATTACCTGTATTTGATCTCAGAATATCTGCAAAGAATTTTCAGTTAACCGATCTGCCTCATGTAAAGAATATAGATTATTCAGGCAGATTAATAATTGATAATGAATCACAAATTACAGGAAATGCAAATCTTCCTGTAATTACATCCAAGCTCAGTATTAAAAACAATTCGAATTTCACATTCAGTGTTCCTGAAAAAAAACTTACTGATGACAGAGGTCAAAACGTTGTTATATTTATTGACAGCCTGAAATTTAATCCTATTCTTACACGAACAGAAGAGCAGGTTGCAGAGCGAAATGAACTAAAGGGATTTGACATTTCCGGAAACATTGAAATTGAAAAAGGTGCAACACTATGTATTATAGTTGATCCTTCCACCAACGACTCATTAGTTGTTCATGGAAATGCTGCAATCAATTTCACTATCGATCCAGGTGGTAAAATAAGTATGACGGGAACATACAATCTGAATGACGGAAGTTACATTGCATCACTGGAATCATTTGTACATAGAAAATTTGCAATTAAGAATGGAAGCACCATCATCTGGAACGGAGCACCGGAAGAAGCGGAAGCAGATATCACTGCAGTATATACTGTAAGAACTTCACCTGTTGATCTCATTGCAAGTCAGGTTTCAGGACTAAGTGATGCAGATAAAAATGCATATCGTATGCGTATTCCTTTTGAGGTAATTCTGAAGATGAAAGGATCGATTATGACTCCTGAAATAAGTTTCGAAATACAATTACCAGAAGCAGAAAAAGGAGTATTAGGCGGACAGGTTAATGCACAGCTTGCATTACTGAATGAAAATGAATCATCGTTAAACAAGCAAGTGTTTGCATTATTAGTATTAGGAAGATTTGTTCAGGAAGATCCTCTCCAGACAGAATCCGGTTCGGGAGTATCAACAGCTGCAAGAACAAGCGTAAGTAAATTTCTTACACAACAACTCAATCAGCTTAGTGCAAATGTAATTCATGGAGTTGATCTTTCCTTTGATGTACAATCGTATGAAGATTACACTACAGGAAATGCAGAAGGGAGAACAGAAATTGGTGCGGTAGTGCAAAAACAATTGTTCAATGATCGTTTCACAGTTCAGGTTGGCGGAAGTGTAGATGTAGAAGGAGACAGATCAGGGCAGAATAATGCAAGTGATCTTACAGGCGACGTTTCTGTTGAATATATATTAACAGAAGATGGGCGATACCGGTTGAAAGGATTTCGTCATAATCAATATGAAAGTGCGCTGGAAGGACAAATAACAGAAACAGGAGCAGGAATATTATATAATCGTGATTTTAACCGTTGGAAGAATTTTCTGAAACTGACACGTAGAGAAAAAGAACAATTGAAAGATGAAACATCTCCTGCAACCAACTAACATTATTCTTGCAGCACTCATTTCTCTGCTTTGTTCCTGCACCGGATTGCATAAAATAGCGGAAGGAGAAAAGTTATATACTGGAGCAGAAGTTAAACTGCATATAACAGGGCATCTGAAAAACAAAAAAGAAATTCACAATACAGTTGAGCCGGCATTAAGACCTGTACCTAATAAAAAATTCCTCTGGATGCGACCGAAGTTATGGTTCTATCAACAGGCTGGTACACCGGAGAAAAAAGGATTTCGCTCCTGGTTAAAAAAAATGGGTGAACCTCCTGTGTACCAGAGTCAGGTTAAAATGGAATCAGCAGCAAAAAATATCGACGCTGCACTTTTTAACATCGGAATATTCAGAAGCATAACAGAACCGGAAGTAAAAGAAAAGAAAAAGACAGCCAGCATCATTTATAACTCTTATGTACATCCACCCTTTACAATTAATACCGTAAAACTTCCTGGTGATGATGACTTAATGAGTGAAATTATTATCTCTGAAAATAAAAACACACTATTAAAAAAAGGAGATAATTATTCATTGAATGTATTAAAGGCAGAACGGGAACGGATAGATGCTGCGTTGAAGAATAATGGTTATTTCTATTTCAACCCGGACTATCTTCTATTTAAAGCAGACACATCTGAAACTGATCGTACTGTAAACCTTGAATTGTCAGTTAAAGAAGAAACACCCTACAAATCATTATTAATTTACCGGTTAGGCAATATATATGTAAATCCGGGAACTTCTACATTATTCACATCAGATAGTGTACAGATGCCGGCTGATACACTCCTGGTAGATAGTGTTTACTTTATTGACAGCCGTTTATCCATAAAACCAATAACATTACTTCGCGCAATTTACTTACGTCCTGATGATATATATTCCAGGGAAAAACACAGCATCACATTAAACAGACTGATGAGCATGGGAAATTTCCGTTTCGTAAGTATTCGATTCTCAGAGAATGATACCAGCAATCCTGGTTTTCTGAATGCACAGATTTATCTTACCTCATTACCCAAGCGAACATTCCGGACGGAGGTGGATCTGGTAACAAAATCAAATGATTTCACTGGCCCGCGGGTTACTGTAGATTACAAAAACAGAAACACCTTCAATGGTGCTGAACTATTTCAAGTTGATTTAAGTGGTTCCTATGAAACACAATTAAACGGTCAATTTAAAAACTTATACTCCTACCAGATAAGTCCTTCCGTTGATTTTATAGTGCCTCGTTTCCTTGTTCCTTTTCGTTCGAAGCTAATTAATCAAACGGGATATTATATACCGAAAACAAAATTTTCATCCGGATACAGTTACACAAAGAGAGTCAATTACTTTAACCTTACATCTCTGAAATTTTCCTTTGGTTATAAATGGAAAGAGAACATCAAAAAAGAACATGAGTTTCTTCCTGTTACTGTTAATTACACACGTTTGTCGAAACCTTCAGCAATTTTTTCTGCTTTACTGGAAGCGAATCCATTTTTAAAAAGAAGTTATGAAGAACAATTTATTGCAGGACTCAGTTATTCATTCACATACAATGAGCAGGTAATACCACAGCAGAAAAATCAGTTTTATTTTAATGGAACTGCAGAATTTTCCGGAAATACTTTATCCACCATCAACAGAATAACTACTGGTGAAAAAGCAGATTCTGATAATCCACAATCATTTGCAGGGTCAGTTTATTCACAATTCTCACGATTCACAATCGACATGAGGAACTATTTCAACTTTCCTAAAAAGAATAAAATTGTGTTGCGTTTATATACAGGCGTTGGGATACCTTATGGAAATTCCTCCACATTACCATATATAAAACAATTTTTCAGCGGTGGACCGAACAGCATCCGTTCATTTCTTATCAACTCCGTTGGACCCGGAACATATCATGCTCCGGAAGGCTCTCAACTTTCATTTCTGTTGCAGGGTGGAGATATGAAAATTGAAAGCAATGCAGAATACCGTTGCAATTTAATCGGAATAATAAAAGGTGCATTATTTATTGATGCTGGTAATACCTGGTTTTTAAAAAGAGATACATTAGCTTCATCAGTATTCCGTTTTGCGGATTTTTCTTCACAACTTGCAGCAGGAATGGGGTGTGGAATCCGCCTTGATGCATCCTTTTTTGTTCTTCGCTTTGATTTATCAACACCTGTTAGAAAACCCTGGTTGACAGGAGGCGATAAATGGGTACTCGATGAAATTAATTTTTCCTCACGCGAATGGAGAAGAGAGAACCTTGTTTTAAACATTGCAATCGGATATCCATTCTAGCTGGCATGTCTTTTTAATTCCCGATTTAAACTCAAATTACCACATTATGAAAAATAATATTGTAAAAACATTTGTAAATGATGGAAGCATAATGATTGTTTCCGTTTTATTGATTGTTGCAGCCTGTAATCAGAAGGCAGAAGATCCGAAAGACACAGCAGAGGATCACAACGAAGCCAAATTTGATGATAACAAAGCAGAGAAAGATGCGCAATTTCTTGTAGAAGCTGCAACAATTGATCTGAAAGAAATTCAATTAGGTGAACTTGCAGTTATGAATGCATCATCACAGGATGTTAAAGATCTTGGAAAAATGATGCAGGATGCACACACAAAAAATCTGAATGATTTACAGTCACTGGCTGCTAATAAAAGCATTACAATTCCTGCTTCTTTAACCGAAGACGGACAGGATGATTATAAAAAGTTATCGGAAAAAAAAGGAACTGATTTCGATAAAGAATTTTGCGATATGATGGTTAACGGCCATAAAGATGCTGTAGATAAATTTGAAAAAGCAAGCACTGATTGTGAAGACGCAGACATTAAAGGATGGGCAGCATCAACACTCCCTGTACTCAGAACACACCTTGACCATGCAATGACATGCCAGGACAAGGTAAAGAAAATGTAACTGAGCACATTTATATATATCCCAATTTCCATAACGGTGCCGTAACACCGTTATTTTTTAATTAAGTGGTGTTCCGATTTAAACATTAAGAAACAAAAGCGTCATGAAAAAAGAAGAAAAATCATTTCGTCAGCTACTGGATGAAGTAATTCAGCAGGCAAAAACAGAAGGAAGAACTGCAACTGCTAATCCTTCAAAAAAAGAAATACATATTGATATTTCAGCGAACATTGCTGATGAATGGGGTTTTGCTTCCGGCAGATCTTCATCGCAACAAATAGGGAATCGGAAATAACATGTATAGGAAATTATATATCAACAAAAAGTTGCAACATGTACGGCATAACAGTCACAGCTACCTCCTTTTCCGTTTTCAAAGCTGTTGAGTAAGAGAATGAAAACCTGTGTTTATTGAATAAGCTGATTGCTGAAAGAGAAAATCATTTTCATCATGCATTAAGTGAAGCTGCAGATCACCATGTTCTTACACATTTAAAAGGAGATCTGGATTTTCTTAGTGAAAAAAGAGATCAGCTAAGAAGTCACATAAAAAATGCTTCCTGATATTTAACAGTTTTATTTCTTCGAAATCAGGAGTGATTTCCTGCATTCCTTTTTAAGCAATTTCAGCAATACATCTTCTTCACTTGAAAAATGTTTTAATGCCCGGGTTTTTCCTTTATTCAACTTTTCAAAATAAACCCCAATTTTACCTGATACATAAATTTCTATTAAAACAGGATTGATATAATATTTTTTACAAACTGTACGTGTATTTCCCAACTTGTTACTCACACCATCAATTGCAGCTATAATAGCTTTATCACGTTCTGTATGAGACACAGGTAAGCCTGCCTGATACAATTCTGTTAATGCATATAAAGAGCCAGCCCATGTTCTGAAATCCTTTGCTGTAAAATAATTTCCGCAACATCTCTTTATATAATTATTCACCATCCCCGAATCAATTGTGTGATAAGAACCATCACTATTTTTATATTGAAATAATTCTTTTCCCGGAATGTCTCTGCACTGCTTTACCATCCTTGCAAGCCGTTGGTCTTTTATACTGATTTTATGATCAACGCCTTTTTTCCCTTTAAAAGAAAACTCCATTGAGGAGCCGAGAATTTTAACGTGTTTGTCTTTGAGAGTAGTTAATCCATACGATCCATACATTTTTTCGTAACTGCTATTTCCCACACGTATTAAAGTATTTTCCATTAAACTCACAACCAAAGCGAGAACCTTTTCCTCACTTAGATCAGGCAATTTGAGATCATGTTCCACCTGCATTCGAAGGAGGGGTAATATTTCACCAAAAGCAATCATGCGTGAGAATTTTGTTTCACTTCTCGCATCAATCCATAGTGAATGATACCTATATTGTTTTCTTCCCTTCACATCATATCCTGTACATTGTATGTGGCCATTTTCTTTCGGACAAATCCATACATTGGTCCATGCAGGAGGAATTACCAGCTTCCTGATTCTTTCAAGATGCCTGGCGCTCACTGCTTTCTTATTAAAAATATATTTAAAAGAAGAACCGCTTTTTGCACGTGATATTCCTGACTCCTTATCACTCACATAAACCAGTTTTACAGAATGAGCAGCTTTCATATTTTCTTCCATCGTGAATACTTGCTGTTTGATCATCCACCAGAATTCAAATTATAATGCCACAATGAATGGCATAACATTTTTATATATTAAAGAACTAAAACAATATCGAAATGGAATCAGATAAAAAAAATATAGCTGCATTAAACAGTCTCCTTGAAATAAACAATGACAGGATTGAAGGATATGAACTTGCTGCTAAAGAAACAACAGACACTGATTTAAAAACACTTTTCAGTTCAATGGCAGATGAAAGCCGAAATCATCGTCGTGAATTAATCAGTGAAGTAATCAGTCAGGGTGGAACGCCTGCAGAAGGAACAACAACTTCCGGAAAGGTTTATCGTGCGTGGATGGATATTAAAGCAGCTGTAACAAATAAAGACAGACATGCTATAATCAGTTCCTGCGAAGGTGGTGAAGATGCAGCATTAAATACATATCGTGATGTAATGGAAAATGATCCTCCTTTAAATTCAAAAACATTGACACTTGTAAATTCACAGTATGCAAAAATTAAAGCCTCGCATGATAAAATTAAAGCAATGCGGGATATGGCTGAAGTAAAAAAATAAAAATATAGTGGTTGATTGGAATACAGGGCACTTCTATTTTGGGTGCCCTGTTTCATTTTTTAATTACTCCATTTCACTTCAACTGATAAGAATTATTCCTGATGTCTGAATCTTACAGAATCTATTTTCATTTTCGGATCAGAATCATCGCCAGTTTTTTTCTCCCTTCTTGATGAATCAGGAACTAATGGTGCAACAGGCATCTTACTGTTAACTGTATCCATCGGCATTTTATTAATTTTTTCCTGGTGTGTTGTATCAACTCTTATAATATCACGAGGTGCCTGAGCAAGACTCACATTAAACATTATCGCTCCAAAAAATGTTATCCATATTTTTTTCATAGCATATTATTTTACTCAAACAGATAAAAATAATGTGCCTCAAAAATCAAGAAGTAATTTTGCGGTGATTTGTAAGAGCATTGATATACCAGTCAAATTCCTTTAGAAAAGCTTTAAACTGGCGTTCAAAATTTTCATGAAAAGATTTTCCTTCCGGCGCATCAATTTTATGTGCAAGTCCCCATGCAGGTGAAGTTCCTACAGGTGGCATCCCCAGTGTACTGCAAACTAAACGCAATTGTTCTGTTGCACGAGCACCGCCAATAGCACCATCAGAATAGGAAACAATTCCACATGCTTTATGACGAAACTCAGTGCCAAAGTGATCGAGCATATTTTTCATTGCAGGAGGTATTCCGTGATTATACTCTGCAGTTACCAGAATAAAACCATCTGCTTCTGAAAATATTTTATGCAGTTTGTTAAACACTGGTTCCGGATTACTCATTTCAAAATACCGCTTGTTTAAAAGAGGTAAATGATAATCCAAAGGATCAACAACAATTATGTCGTAAGGAATATCAATTAATGATTTTACTTTCAATAAAACATTACCACCGATTCGTGTATCACGTACCGAACCTAATATTAGCACTACATTCATAAATGTTTATATAAATACATTACGAATATACATATTTAACAGGAGTGAAATAAAAAAGCTCCGATAGAAATACCGGAGCTTTTAACAACTCATACTTATGCATTAGTTTTACTTCATTCCGTACAATTCTACATGAGCTTTATCACTGTCCATGTTTGCAACAGATTTATAAGTGAAAACAACTTTTTTGATTTCCATGCTATTTCCTTTAAGGTTAATTGCACGTGTATCATCTCCTGCTTTCAATTCTGTTTTTACTTCCAGGTGTTCTGTTTCACCATTTTCATAATACACTTCTACATCATATATATTGATGGGTGCATCAGTAACCCGAAGTTTTATTGATTTAAAACGATCTTTTCCTAAAACGGAAATACCATCTTTTTCAACTTTGAAGCTGGCAGTAACTTCGCCAATTTTTTGCCAACCGGCTTTATCACTTGTGATAACAGCGGGCTTTTGAGCCATTGCAGCAGAGTGAACGGCAATTACAAATAATCCTAACAATATTTTTTTCATGTTATATAGTTTTTAAAAAGTCGCATCAAAACTATATGCCAAGTCATTCGACAATTTTAAATCTTCCATTCAATTACATAATTGTATTTCATTATGAAATCAATTATTTATTTCTATTAAAAGATTGCATTGGATGTAGACTTATTTCCTATTCAACAAACTAATGGGCAACAATGTCCACAGAACTTAACATGGGTTCAGCTCACTAGTTTATGCTTAAGGTAGATGTAAGAAACTGATAATGAATACTGCCAGAGTTAATCCGAATCAGAAAATG
>JBDTVD010000138.1:0-8889 GCA_040007375.1 Bacteroidota bacterium
GTGAATAATAATTATATATATAATTTTTTATTGCTATAGCGTCATTACTGATAGAAGAAATATCGGCAATCACCGTTTCCATTCCACTTTGATTTTTCCATTCGGCGAGAGGTTGCAATACAGGTATCCATGCGGCAATGGACAAAATGAGCAGTCCACCGCTATTTACAGAAGTAGATTCAGGAATGGAATAATTAATAAACTGTTTGCTATATATTTTATTTATTTCATTAGTAAGATTTCTATTTGACGTTTTAAAATATACATCATCTGCCTGATAATTTATTTCAAGAGTGATGGATGAATAAACGCGCAACGTTTGTGTTACCTGATTGTATGCAAAGGGATACAACCAGATAGTTTGTCCATACATTTCACCGAGACGGTAAAATGGTTGGAGAGAAGCTCTTTTTCCTGGCCAGAACTCCTCTTTAGTATCTCCATTATTTGTTATTTCAGGATCATGATAAACAAAATCACGAACCTCCACCTTATCAAAACCTGCAATATTATAACCTGGATAATCAACAAAGACTTCATCAATTATTTTCAAGGAGCTGATTCCATTATGAGGTACAACCAGAGAAAAAGATATTTTCGGAAGATCAGGAAAATTCAGACTATCTATTCCAGTCAGGCCAGGTACTTTAATAATTGTTTGTGATAGGTCACCGTTTTTTACAACTGAGTAAAATTCATTTAAGTTTACTTCTATCGTTTTATTATTATTATCACTATCACTAAAAAGTATTTCAAATGGCAAACTATTTTTTGTTAAAGAAATATATTGTTGAGCGACTAATTGCACTGATGATAATGTCAAAAACAACAAATACAAAAAATATCTTCGCATAAGAATTAACAATAGTTAATTACGAAGTACTGAAAAAACATTGATGTAATACTCACATCAATGTAAATTAAGAAGCAATCGTTAAGGTTTCCTGTGGTGGACGAAGGACATAATCATATTCTTTGCCCATTGCCTTAGCCTCAAACCATCTGTGAAAAATTATCATCTCCGGACTTTTCATTTCCCAACGATATTCGGGATCGTTTGAGGCAAGCAGATCAAAATATTTTTGATTTTTCTTCCAGACCTGTTTAAAATTAAAACCTTGTCTGCTAAGCTTAGCAAGAAGTTTCAGAATAACCACATCTCTTTTCCTTACGGCCTTCATATTAATAATACGCTCAATATGTTTACGCAAACTTTCAATATTTAGATCAACAATATCCAGTTTCTGCGTTTCCAGTTGATTGATTATGGAAAGGATACGGATTCCGAGGTTAAAACCTTCTTTATCTTTTTCAATTTCACGACAGTTCTGAAGTATTAAATGAGCTTCTTTATTTCGCTTTTTAAGAATTAGAACACAACCAAGTAGGTAATTTCTTTTACTAAGTTGGCCAATATTATTTGAAATTTTTCCTAAACTTAAAATTTGTCGAAGTAATTTTTCCCCAATATCTAATTCCCCACTATAGAAACGAACGTAGGCCTCTGTTTCCCTAACAATATTATAGTTACCCCCATTAAAAGTAAAACTATCGTAAGCAAGGCCTAAACTTTTTATTGCATCATCAAATTTAAATTGAAATAATTGATTATTTCCAAGATTTAGATAAGCATTTCCCAAACGAACCGGCATCTTTACTGCGACATGATTTTTATAAAGTTCAATTTGCTCATAAGATAACTTCTCTGCAGTTGCGTAATCATATTTTTTATGTGTTAATTCCATTTTTATTACTAATAGATAATGGAGTATTGATGCAGATTTATATTTTTTATAATATTCTTGGATAATTTCTATGGCTTCTTCAAAATGCTTAATATTTCCATATCCACTCGCTTTAAATTGTGTCTCCAACAATAATTTGTTATGTAACTCGCCTGCTTGAAATAAAGCTTTTGAACAACTTTCATAATATATTACGTCATTAAATAAGTGATTTAATTTCTTATTTGCAGATTTGAATCTTAAAAAACTATAATACGTAAATAAAACTTGGGATAACTCGCTATACAGCTCATATCTTTTACCAATTAAAATAATCCTTTTATAAAAATTTAAAGTATCAAAGTCTGACCCTCTAATTCTTGATATTTCAGAATAAACCAACAATTTATAAATCTCCATTCTATACTGCTGTGTAACAGTAAATCCGTTATTCCTATAAATATTAACATCTAAACTTAAACACTCAAATACTTTATTCTTCAACCTATTAATTAGCCTTGTAAATGCCTGAATTGAGGTTGAATTACTATCTCCATAAATTACTTTTATAGCATCTTCTTCACTTAATTCCTTTTTTCTTAATATTAATAAAACCAACTTAATAGATTTACTTTTAGATGCTCCCCCTGCCGTATAAAATGATTTGAGGTATGCCTCTAAAGATTTTATTTCTTCTTTTCTGCACTTATTGATCAAGAGCTTTAACAATGTAAATTGATTAATAGTCATCTCAATGTCTTTTATTTGTTATAAAAATAAAAAAATACAATTGCAACATATTGGTAATGAAATAATTAAAAATATTAAGATTGGATTTTCACCCTTTTATTGTACGCATCAATGTCATTTAATTTCTAAAATTACCAATTTATATAACATGAACATTAGTATTTTCACGTTGAAGTTAAGCTAACCTTGCTTCGGTTTAGGGACTATCAAAATAATTGATAGTCCCTACTTTGTTTTAAGGATTGTTAATAATTTCAAAAAAATTCTTTTTTTTAAAAATAAATCTTGTATAAAAACAAGATTCGTTTTATATTTGATGAGTTACTAACACAATAAGTTAATAAAATTATGATTCAATTACTTCTATCATTTTTGCTTTCAATTGGTTGGCTTTCTGATGCCCAACCTAGCCAAACAACAGTAGTAGATTTAGGCAATAATACGTATGGTGTTGTAAGCGTAGATGAAACTAGTTGTCGTAAAGCAACTTTTACATATATAAAAGAATTAGATATTTTCGAAGAAAAATAATAACCTCCATTTCCAATGTCCCGGCAGCACACAGTTGTCCCTGTTTTTCTCAAAACCCCATTGTATATTTGCTATCAGTAAAGGGTTTTGTTGTTCATAGTAGTAATTGTTTTGGCTTTTCTGTGTCTTCCGGGTCCCGCTCAAAGCGGGACTTGGTCGTTTTTAGTCCAACCTGTTCAGCCCTTTGAAAAATTCAGATATTAAAGACTTACTTGACGTCAAGTATCTTCATTTCAATAACATAGGGTTCATTGAAAAGGACCCTATTTCTATACCGCACCAATTTACTACTAAGACTGATATTGAAATAATTGGATTTTTAACTGCAACTCTTGCCTGGGGACAAAGACCTGTCATTTTAAGTAAGGCTAATCAACTGTTGGGGCTGATGGATCATTCTCCAACAGAATTTATTCGTGGTTTTAAAAAGGCAGATCTTAAAAAATTTCGAAATTTCAAGCACAGAACCTTCAATGAAGTTGATTGTATTGCATTTTTAATGGCCTTACAACACATTTTTATGGAGTTTGAATGTCTGGAAGATGCTTTTTGCGGTAAAAATAATTACGAAAATCTTGATTTGAATGTCCTTATTTCGAGGTTCAGGACTCGTTTTTTTCAAATTGAACACGAATACAGATCTGAAAAACATCTTTCAGATCCCTTAACAGGATCAGCGGTAAAGCGAATAAATATGTTTCTGCGTTGGATGGTTCGAAAGGATTCTTATGGCGTTGATTTCGGTATATGGAATAAAATTAAAATGTCGCAATTAATGCTTCCTCTGGATGTTCATTCCGGAAGAGTGGCCAGGGCATTAGGGCTTTTAAAAAGGAGACAGGATGACTGGACAGCTGTAAAAGAAGTAACAATGAAACTTCAAAAGTTCGATCCGGAAGATCCTGTAAAATATGATTTTGCTTTATTCGGAATGGGTGCTGAAAATGATTTCTGAACCTTACTTATTATACAGTTGATTGATCTGATCATCACTTGGTAATTCGATAGAAGTGTCGCCACTCTTTTTGGGCCAGATCATATACTTTCCCGTTCCTTTACAGGCATATGCTACAATTGTATCCTGAGGCCCCATACCAAGAATAGTATATGTTTTCCAACGTAAATCATTTTCCTGTGCAGCTACTTTTACATCCAGTTTCGTGTAACATTCATTTCTGAAGTAAGCACGGTAGCTTTTGCTGTAATCAGTACAATTGGTACATGGTTTTCCCCACTCACTTTTATATTTAACCACACATTGGTTTACATCTTCACCACCCTGAGCAATTAATAAAAGCAAGGAGAATATCATTGCGGCAAGAACTGTTAGAACGGGAAGATTTGCTTTCATAATTTATAAAGAAATTGAACAGTAAATAGTGGGTATTATAATGTTAAAATATTATCTGCAATAGTTGTTTTTAAGAATGATTTTGGCTTCTCCATTTCCGAGCTTTTTCGACTTATTCCAATCATCACATGCGCCTTCTTTATCTCCAAGTCCCTTTTTTGCAAATCCGCGGTTGTTATATGCTTCCGGTTCTTTGGGGTCAATTTCAATTGCCCGGTTGAAGTCTATAATTGCTTCCTTAAATTCTCCTCTTCTGTTTTTAGCGCTGCCCCGTGATATATATGCCCAGATATGCTGTGGATCAATTAAAATCACCCTGGAATAATCATTCATCTCCCCTTCAAAATCCTTAATCATTCCCTTCGTAAAACCTCTTCTTATCCAGGCATTGAAGTTCAAACTATCCGATTCTATTGCTAAAGTGTAAAAATCTACAGCTTTTTCATACTGTGCAGAGTTGAATTGCTGTTGTCCTTTTATGTAATATTCATGTGATTTTTTCTTATCCTGGGCTGATGCTGTAACTATATATAGCATCAAAACTGTTGTAAGAAAAAGTTTATTCAAATGTGATTTCATCAGTATAACGAAATTGTGAGTCAATTCTTATAAGGTGTATTAAGGCTTTACGTAAACTTTCAACCTGGGTTTCATCATTAACAACAAAACTAATACGGGCATATCCACGTCTTACTTTTTGTTTGATCAAACTGCGCATTACGCAATCCTTACTTCCACCGGTGCAATTTACAGAAAGTATTTTCTCAATAGGATCATATATTACTGCTGTGTCTAAATCAAATGCAGGTACTTTATCTTCTCTGATTTTATTTCCATCTGCATCATTATATATAGCGATGAAATTTCCTGCCCGCATGTCAACTATACAAATTGGTGCCAGCTTTTTATTGATGTAAGAAAGTGTTGTTTTTCGATCAGGTTTCTGAGCGTAAGATGCTGTTGTAATTGCAGAAACCAACAGGCATGCTAAAGCTAATTTGCCTGAACTAAATGTTTGGAATGTCTTCATCCACCCGTGGTATTTCATCATTTCTACTTAAATCAACGACACATGGTTTTACTTCAACACAACTTATTACGTAATTATTCAAAATTCGGTTTGCTGTTAGCAGCATTCATCTTGTTTACCGCATCAGCATTCTCTCAATCCTTTCTCGAAGTTCCTGTTAAACTGGATATTGAGAAAGGCACTATGGAAGGTGTGTTGGTAAAAGTAAAAAAAGAAGGTAAAGATGCCTTCACTCAATCAGGTTCCAGTAAAATGAGATTGAAACTTGATTATAATAAACGTTACACTTTAATTTTTACTAAAGATGGATATGTTACGAAGACAATAGAATTCGATACGCATGCACCTTCTGAAAGAATTAAAGATGGATTTGAACCTTATGCAATCGGTGTTAAACTTTTCGAGCAGGAAAGTGATAAACATACGGTGGTTTACAATCAAGCAGTTGGTCTTGTTAAATATGACTCCATTCTAGATGAATTTGGTTACGATACCGATTACAGTAAATCAATATTATCGGATTCTAAGGAAAAGGAGCAACCTGCAGATAGTATAGTAACTCCAAAATCTGAGGAACCTCAACCGGTTGCTCAGGAACTGGAAAAAAAACCATCTAAATCGGAAGAGAAGGCTGCTTTAAAGAAGCAGAAAGAGGAAGAAAAACTAAAGAAAGCAGAGGAGACTGCTAAGGCTCAGGAAAAAGCAAAAGCAGCTTCGGGTAATATAGCTAACGATGTTCCTCCGACAGGTAGTGGTTCGACAGGAAATGATGTTCCACCAGCCCCTTCAGGAAATGGTGGTAATGATGTCCCATCCAAGCCAACTGGAAATGGGAATAATGATGTTGCTTCAAAGCCTTCCGGAAACGGTGGAAATGATAACTCAGGTCTTACTGCCATGGTTGATGGTGGTGATGTTGGCGGTGGAATTGAGCCAAGTTCAGGAAGTGAGTCAATTAAAAAGGCAACAGGAAGTTCAGGAGTCGAAAAACCTTCTGTTGTTCAAAAGCCTAAAGCTGGAAATGAAAGACCATCGATCACTCAAATGCCAAAAAGCGGAAGTGAATCCAATAAAAGGCAACCTGCATCTGATAACGGAAATGATAATATGAATGCTCCTGTTGCTTATGAAAGTCAAAGTATTACCAGGGAAGATATTGTTGAAGATAAACGCATCATTACAGTTGTGAAGGTTACTAAAAGGAATACCACAATAGAATACAGAAGAGTTACATATCGCTGGGGTGGTCCATTCTATTTTATAGATAATAAACTGTCCATTTCGGAAACGGTATTTGCATTCTACACCGGTGTTAAGGACTAATTATGGCACCTGGCAAGTTCTGAACTTGATTGAAAAAGATCATTTGTTGGCCAAGTAATAGCTGACGTTGATCAATTATGCAGAGGGAAAGCTGAGAGCGGATTGTAGATTTATACTGATTAACGAAATCAGTATGCTCTTAAACGAATTTTCAGAAACTTATTACAGACAGCTCAGTGACCCTCAAAAGGAATTATTAATGCGGTTTCAGCATTTAAGAATTAATAATGGATGGCCCCCGAAGTTCCGTCTTCTGCGGAGCCTGGTAAAGACAAGAAAATATACAAGAACAGTTTATCCTCCGGGATGGAGGTTTATGTAAAATAAAAAACGCTCCGGAAATTGATTCCGGAGCGTTTTTTTCCAGCATTAATTGCTGATTATTTTTGTTCTGTTTTTGGATCTGTTTTAGGATCGATTGAAATCAATTCAACTTCAAAAATAAGTGTTGAATTCGGACCGATCTGTGGACCAGCTCCTCTCTCACCATAAGCAAGATTTGCAGGTACAAACAGTTTGTATTTTGAACCTACTGACATCATTTGTAATGCTTCTGTCCAGCCCGGTATAACACCCGAAACCGGGAATGATGCTGGCTGACCACGATCAACTGAACTATCGAATACAGTTCCGTCAATCAAAGTTCCATGATAATGTGTAGTTACGTTATCATTGATGGTTGGTTTTGGTCCTGTACCTTCTTTCATAACCATGTATTGTAATCCGCTTGGAGTTACTTTTACACCTTCTTTCTTTTTATTTTCATCAAGGAAAGCCTGACCTTTTTTCGTGTTGTCATCACCTTTCTTTTTCTCGGCAACAGACATAAATGCACGGATAGCAGTGTTTGCCTGTTCAGCAGTCATACCCGGTTTTCCAGAGTAAAATTCAGACATACCTTTTGAAATAAGATCAAAATTCAGGTTTTCGAAATTACTTTTCTTAAGGTTTTCTCCGATGCTTACGCCAAGACCGTAGCTTACTGAATCGATTTCCGTTTTCATAGTGGTGGATGAAGATTTTTTGTCTTGCGCATTACATGAGGTAATGATGGACGCACAACATAAATAAACAATTGATTTAGAAATTTTCATTAGCAGTTATTTTTTTTATTTGAGTGGCCGAAAGTACATAAAATGTAATTGCAGCCATCAATTTTAACAGCTTCTTAATAGTTGATTTTTTGTGATGACATCTGTACTACTCAGGATGTCCATATTGTTTCAGGGTCTATCTTTGCAAATTCATGGATTTTCAGCTCGTTTCAGAATTTAAACCTACAGGTGATCAACCTGAGGCAATCCGGCAATTAACAGAAGGAATATTGAGAGGTGATCAGGCTCAGACACTTTTAGGTGTTACCGGTTCCGGAAAAACTTTCAGCATTGCTAATGTCATTCAGAATGTGAATCGTCCTGCCCTTATTTTAAGTCATAATAAAACTCTGGCAGCCCAGCTTTATGGTGAGTTCAAACAATTCTTCCCAAATAATGCGGTGGAGTATTTTGTATCCTATTACGATTATTATCAGCCGGAAGCCTATCTGCCAACAAGCAATACTTATATTGAAAAGGATCTGAGTATAAATGAGGAAATTGAAAAGCTCCGGCTAAGCACTACTTCTTCATTAATGTCTGGCAGAAGAGATATCATTGTTGTATCCTCCGTTTCCTGCATTTATGGTATGGGTAATCCTGCCGATTTTGATGAGAATATTATCCGGATTGAAAAAGGTCAGAAAATAAGCCGCAACAGTTTTCTCCACAGTCTCGTTTCCAGTCTCTATTCAAGAACAACTGTTGAGTTTAAAAGAGGAACATTCCGTGTTCAGGGAGATACTGTTGATGTTTTCCCTGCATACAGTGATCTGGCATTACGAATTGTTTTTTTCGGAGATGAAATTGAAGAACTTCACACTATTGAATCTACAACAGGAAAAAAACTTCAGGCTCATGATCACCTGGCTATTTTTCCTGCTAATCTTTTTATTACCAGTCAGAGTCGTCAGCTACAGGCTATTTTTAATATTCAGGCTGATCTGGTAAAGCAGACAGAATACTTTCGTGAAAATGGCAAACCACTAGAAGCAAAGCGCCTCGAAGACAGAGTAACATTTGACCTGGAAATGATCAGAGAACTTGGGTATTGTTCAGGTATAGAAAATTACTCCCGTTATTTTG
>JBDTVD010000139.1:0-8887 GCA_040007375.1 Bacteroidota bacterium
CTTACGGTATTAGGATTCACCTGATTTGCCTCAAATCCATTTCCAATGATGGTAAGTTTTCTATCAAGATTAAATGGTGCATAGTGTGTGGCGGAAGGATGGACATAAACTGTATCACCTGCAGTAGCTGCATTAATTGCTGCCTGTATGGTAGTGTACTGTCCTGGATTTGGAGATTGATTGCTTACAGTAAGCACTGTTGCAAAAACATTTGAAGCTGCGATACTGAAAATCGCAAAGAGTAAGCTTTTTTTCATGGTTGAACTTTTTAAAATTTTAATGTAGGTGGAGAGGAACGAAAGTTGTGGTTTTAATTCAATACCGGCAATACCCCTTTAGGGTACTATTTATTTTATCAGTTGATTGGTGAAGGCAAACCGCATCAGTAGTGCCGTGTTTTTAAGATTTAATTTTCGCATCAGGGTTTTTCGTTGTTTGCTTATTGTTTCAGAGCTCACATACAATTGTTGCGCAATCTGAATATTGGTGAAGCCTTCAGATATTAATTGCATAATTTCCAATTCACGTTTCGTTAGATTATGATCAGTGTTTTTCATTGGTTATCGGGCAGACAAAAATGTATTTTAATACAGGCAGATTCAATAACCCTTTAGGGTAATTTTATTAAAATGGTATTGCCGGGAATTATTCGGATGGAAATTTATTTAAAAAAGCAGCAGTATGTTTATGTACGCAAAAGGTGATTAATGCATCGTCATTTTAAGTCCGGAGTATTTCTCCTCCTTCACAAAAATGTTTCAGAGGATAGAGGAGTTCGGAGCAAGGTGATGGGAAGGTGCGGGTTTTTAAAATAAATCGGACACAGAAAATGAACTACATTTAACGGTCACACAATTTCTTTCTGCATAACAATTGAAAAATGCAACTTACATTATCGCTGAAACGCTTTGTTAAGTGCTTCCGTTCTTGTTTGCACCTGCAACTTATCATATATATTGTGGATGTGTTTTTTCACAGTTTCTTTGCTGATGAAAAGTTCCGTTGCAATTTCTTTATACAAAAATCCTTTAGCGAGGTAATCAAGAATTTCTTTTTCGCGATGAGTAAGAATTTCAATTGTATCGGAGTTGGTATTTTTCTTTTGCAGGTTTGCAACCACACGTCGTGCAATTTCACTGCTCATGGGCGAGCCTCCTTCATGCAAATCACGAATAGCCTCTAAAATTTGCGCAGGTGAAGTTCGTTTTAATATATAGCCTGTTGCACCGCTTTGAAGCGCATTAAAAATATTTTCATCATCATCAAATACGGTACACATCATAAATTGTGTGGTAGGCATTTTCGGTTTCAGTTGTTTCATACATTCAATGCCATTCATTAATGGAAGATTAATATCCATCAATACCACATCTATATCTTTTAAATATAATTCTGACAAAGCATGTTCTGCATCTGCATAGGTACATTCGCAAACAAAACCCTGAGAGCCATTTATTAAAACGCGCAATGCATTTCTAATCTCTTCAAGGTCTTCAACTATGGCTACACGAATGGGATGGTTCATATTAATTTTATGCGTTTGCAAATTAACAGAAGTAATGCGGGAAGTGAAATAACCTGAAAGGGGTAGTTTTTATCCGACATCCTCCAAAGGAATAATAAAAGTAATAGTAGTGCCATCATTGTTTTCTAACTTAAATATTCCACTTACTGCTTCCATCCGTGTTTGCATATTTATAATTCCATTTCCATTTACTGTAACTGTGTTAACTTCAAAACCCTTTCCATCATCACTGATGGTAATAGCAAGTTGTGCAGCACAATCAATTTTTAATAACACATTCTTAGCATCTGCATGTTTAACAATATTATGCAAAGCTTCTTTCACTGCAAGAAAAATATTTCTTCTTTGTTCACCATTTATTTCCACATCAATAATCTTTTCAGGAATTACCATTTTGCAAGTGATGTCTGTATGTTCAAAATATTCCATCGCATATTTACGGATGTAAGCAATCATGTTTTCAAGTTTGTCATTCCTGTGGTTCATGGTCCACACAATGTCACTCATTTGTTGCAATGCCTGTTGTGCAGAAAGGGCAATTTTTTCAATGCTGAATTTACTCTGTTCTCCATTAGGATCCATCTTTACCTGTTCGCTCAGTAATGCAATCTTAGATAATCCTGAACCTAAATCGTCATGCAGATCGCTGCTGATAATTAATCTTTCTCTGAAAATAGCAGATCGGATATCATCTACATTCTGTTTCACTTTATTCCGGTAATCATCCAGCAGTTTAAATGAAACAACATTTAAAAGTCCCATCGTAATAGGAGGTATAATGTGATCCAGCAAATGTTCAGCGTCATCGTCCTGGGTTTCTGTATGAAGCCACACGTTTATCTCTCCCAGTGAATAACTGTGTGCTTCAAATCGCCTGTTAATACAATGCCTTTTTTCTGAAATATTTCCAGCTCTAATAGTTCTTTTTATTTCTTCCTCACCCTCATTCCATAGCACATTAATTTCTACTGCTGCAAAGTCGGCTATATTTATCAAAGACTCTGAAACATCGCGAAGCATAAAATCCAGATCCAGTTCACTTCCTGCTAACTGACTTATACTAAAAGCTGTTTCAATCTGCTTCGCTTGTTTTTGAATTCTCCCTCTGCTTTCTTCTAATTGATTGTATCGTTCAGAGAGTAATTCATAAGCATCATTCAATTCTTTTACAGCAAGTTTTCTGGATGAAGGCAACGACACTAATTGACGTAACTTCACTGATAAGTTCTTCTGATGAGTAAACGATATTTTAAACACAGCACCTTTTTCCGTTTCTTCCAGATGTACATTCGCAGGTTGGTACTTAAGTAATTTAGGTGCTGCAATAAAAATACCTTGCGAAATAAGATAGAATTCACGACAATGAATACATTTCTCCGAAAGTTCAGTTATTAACTCAAGATTATTATCATCAATTTCAATAAGGGTTGATGTGATGTTACTAAATATCTGACTGTTTAATCCTTTTTTGTTGGATACCATAAACCGGTACATCCCTTTTGTGTCCAGAAAAAAACCAAGAAATGCTGAGAGCATGGGTATCACACGGAGTTCCACTGCCAGTTTACCGAGTTCCACAAAATCATTGTCCTCCTTCCATATTGCTCGACCATTCTGACATATTTTTCTGAAAACATCCCACTCAATATTATTTTTTCCGTTTTGTAAATAATCCAAATTGTAGGGAAGGTCTTTACAAAGAATATCCAATGGCAGATTTTGTTTTTTCATTGCTTTAAAAAACACTGTTAAAGCTTTACAGGAAACTTCTTTCATAGGGCATATCAGAATAATTAATTAACGAATGTAATCAATTTGAAATATATTTTACAGGAGTAAAGAAATGCTAATTGCAATTTAAGAATTTGATTTTCTTCAATCTGGACCCAAACTTAAAATGATATTTACTCCAGGCAACCTGCATAATCCAGGTTCAGTTTTCATTTGTCTTTACCGGTATTAATCTTCAGAAAAAATTTCAGATGTAAAATAGCCTTCACTCGTCCACCTTTGTAAACGATTTAAGAATCACAATGTTTAGAATCATTTCAATCAAAGTAATCAAGTAAGAAAGATATATATATATATAATTTGATTACTACAGTATTTTTCGACCTGTGTTTTAAAAATGTTGAAGTTGGTTTTCTCCGAACTATTTTATCCTTCGTAGCTTTTTTCAAGCGAAGAAGGAATCACTCCCAAAAAAGTGATGAGGTGATGAGGTGATGGAGTAATGAAGTATATAGTTTACTCTCCATTTTTCTCCGAACTAAAAAGGTGATGAAGTAATTAGGTGATGGAGTAATGAAGTATATAGTTACTCTTCAATTCCGAACTAACCACTCCCAGCTAAAAGCACTCCCATTCAAACAATAAAAAAAGGGATGACAATTGTCATCCCTTTTTTTATAATATATATAAGCTATTATTTCGCTTTCACAACCTTAGTAACAGATTTAAATCCGCTTTCAGTTGTTACAGTTACCAGGTAAATACCAACCTGAAGATTATTTCCGATTTCAATCTTGCCCGCAGCACCATTGAACTGAGCAACTGCACGTCCGCTAAGATCACTTACCACAACGTTGAATGCATCTTCACCATTATAAGTTACAGTGAATGATTCAGCGAAAGGATTTGGATAAACCTGAGATATATTATTATTTGAGGTTGATCCTGATGATAATCTAACAGCACCCGGACAATTGAATAATCCATTGTCCGCACCTTCATCATAATTTTCATTGATGTCAGTACAAACTACATTTAACTGTGCTGGTGTATACAGAGATGGACATCCTGCAAGTACTTTATTTGCTGTATCAGAAATTGCCTGGATATTCCAGCCGTTGAATGGACTGCCAGCTTTATCATAAACCTGTAATCCAAGATCAGTTGCTGATCCACCAAAAGAAGGATCACAATCATCATAACCAAGAGCAAATACAACTCCTAAAACCTGTCCTGCAAGTATGGTAATGTTTGCACTGCCAGGATTAACAGAAGTAGTAGTTAATGCTGCAGATGGACCACCTTGTGGTAAGAAATCCCTAACAGCGTTTGTATCAGTTAAAGTAATTGTATGTCCGCATGCATTGCCTATTACAACACCTGAAGGGAAACAATTTGCAAAGTGTGCAGCCATATATTTACCAGGAGCACCGTTATTACCCCATCCACCTTGTGTGTATGTTGTAAAGTCTCCATTGCATGTAATATTTGTAATTATGCTGCATGAGGTAGTAGCAGAACATCCAAAATTATCAGTAACTGTAAGCGTATAGGTGCCTGCCGTTAATCCTGTAGCATTTTGTGTAGTTTGTCCATTGCTCCACATGAAGGAATATTCCTGAGGATCTAATCCACCTGAAGCACTTCCTGATAGTGAACCGTCATGAGCGCCTGCTGCAGATTCATTATTTATCAGACCACAGGTAGCAACAAGTAATTCCGGGTTAGGAAGATTAACTCCACCACCTGAAATGCAGCCATAAATATCAGTTACAGTAACTGTATGTAAACCCGGGCATAGGTTATATGCATTATTACCAATATCTCCATTAGACCAAACGATACTTGTGAAATCAAAATCGTTTAATACAATACCGCCACCATTGCAATCATCATGACAGGAAAGGAAAATCGGATACATATCTGGTGATATAGGATTTATATCATCAGTAACTGTATAAGTTGCAGTAGCAGTGCATGAAGCACTCTGGTTATCATAAACAGTTACGGTATATGCACCTGCACATAATGCTGAAATTGATGCAGAAGTTGATCCTGTTGACCATGCATAATGGTAGCTTCCTGAAGCACCTGTTGGAGCAACACTGATAGAACCATTGCAAGGTGTACAGTTGGTATTTATATTAATTGTTGGATTGATTGCAATTGTGCAGCAGCTTCCAACAAGAGTAGTCTGACATGTGGTTGAACAAAGATTTTTATCAGTAACAGTTACAGTATATGTAGCTGCACATAATCCAATAATCTTTTTAGTAGTCTGTCCATTTGACCATAAGTAAGTGTATGGACTAACTCCACCTGTTGGATTTGCAGTTGCAGTTCCATTACAGCTTGGACAAACACCACAACTTGTTTTTGAAACTGTAACAGCAAGAACTTTTGCAGGTTCAGTAATTGTTTTCGAACAAACACGTGTACAACCTTTGCTATCAGTAACTGTTACAGTGTAAGGACCAGCACAAAGTGTGCTGATTGTTTTTGTTGTTCCACCATTTGACCACTGATAAGTGTAACCTGTTCCTGATCCACCTGTTGGATTTACTGTTAATGAACCAGTGCATGATCCTTTACATTTTACATTTACAGCAACGAAAGGAACATTGATTTGTGAAGGGCTGCCGACTGAACATGATTTTACAACTGTGCATCCCTGCGCATCAGTTACAGTAACTGTATAAGGTCCTTTGCAAAGTCCAGTTGCAGTTTTTGTTGTTTGTCCGTTCGACCATAAGTAAGTGTATGGCTGCGTACCTTTTGTTGGATTGGCAGTTAATGAACCATCACAAGTACCGAAGCAGGAAGTTTTTGTATTGGAAATTGAAGCAGCAAGGTTGCAATTAACAGGTTTCGGAGCAACGTTAATTGTATAAGAAACCAATGCCTGTAAACCACAGCTATCAGTTGCAGTAAACGTTACAACATAAGCACCTGCACTACCTATTGCAGGAGTCCAGTTAAACAAAGTACTAACAGGATTTCCTGTGTTTGGTAATCCTGGAGTTACTGATGCACCTGATGGAATTCCACCTGAATTAAGTGTAACTATATTTCCTGCATCAGGATCCTGTGCTGTAACAGTGAAAGAAACATTTTGAGTTTCCATCAGATTAAATACATTTCCATTTACAGGAGATGGTGCAACAAATGCAGGAGCAACATTAACATCACAAGGGAATATTTGTGGAGTAACATAAATTAAAAAGTCAACTGCTACACTGGTTTTTATTGGTGCAGTGCTGCTTCCTGTTCTGTCTTCTATAATTACCTGGCAGGAATAATATCCACCTAAAACAGCACCTAATGAATTCCATGTTACTAATCCTGTAAGAGGATTAATTGATAATAAAGTTGGCTGATTGAAATTGGTTCCTGCTTCTGAAGAAGATGCAAGTCTCCATGTTAATACAGTATTTGGATCAGCATCTGCACCAGGCACAACGAATTGTGAAGTTGCACTTTGAACCACATTTACAATTGCAGGAAGACTGCTAACAGGTGAACGGTTACCTGAAGTTAATTCAACATAAGTAGAAACCTGGTAATCACCATCAGGATTGTTCTGTTCAGTAGAGGTTCTTGCACTGCTGTTAATTTCTGCCTGCCATGGTCCACCAGCCGGAGCAGTTGGACTTGCATACAAGTGATCAATGGTAGTCTTAACATTACTGCCATCTTCTAACGCCTGACAAAGCAACCAGTTGTTTGCAACATCAATAGAAGTAACAAGATAACGTAATACATCAGTGTGAGTTCCATCACCGAAGAACAATTCTGTTTCTCCGATTCCTTCTTCAATGATATCACCAACTGCTGGTAATCCATCAACATAAGTTCCGGGGTAACCATCACGACGGAATGCATTGGTTAAGGTAAAACGTGCAGTGTTACCCTGCAGTTTCTGCCATGTAAGATGTCCGTAACGGAAGTGAGTTGCCTCAGCAGTTTCCGGCATAAATGTGCAAAGTGCAAAAAACACTAGTGCAATACATACATAAGTATGCTTAATGTAGTTTTTCATTTTCATTATGGTTTATATATTGATTTTAATTTTTAAAAGTTAAGTAAAAAAAATTCTCTTAATATAACCTCTTCAGTCTAAAAAGCACATACTTTCCTGGTTGATTTCCTGATATATTTAATGGGGCAATTTAGAACAAATAAGAAATACAAGTCAAGTAATTAAAGGTTAATAAATCGGTATATTAAAAATTACTAAAGGCCACCTGTTAAGGGCAGCCTTTAGTATAAGAATATTTAAAATCTGTTATTCAGATTTTAATGCTTTTAAAGATTGCAGATATCCGCTTTCAGTAGAAATATATATCATATATAATCCACGTGGAAGATCAGAACCTAATTCAACAGTTTGTAAGTTGTTTTTGTATTCAGCAACAAGACTTCCTTTGATATCAAATATTTTCACATTAAATGCTTCTTCACCAGCGAAATTAAGTGTGAAGTTTTGTGCGAAAGGATTTGGATAAAGGTTAGCAAGTCCGTTTTCAGTAATGCTTCCTAAACGTTGTGGGCTGCATCCTGTAACAGTAGCTGAACAGGAATTAGTACATCCGTTTTTATCAGTAACAGTTACTGTGTAAGTTCCTGCACATAGTCCAAGAGCTTTCTTAACAGTTTGTCCGTTTGACCATAAGTAAGTGTATGGAGCAACACCACCTGTTGGATTTGCAGTTGCAGTTCCATTGCATGGATTACAATTGGTACATGCAGTTTTAGTTGTAGTAACAGCAAGATATTTTGCCGGCTCTGTTATAGATTTTGAAACTACACCAGTACAACCTTTGCTGTCTGTTACAGTTACAGTATAAGGACCTGCAGGAAGACCACTGATTGTCTTAGTTGTTTCAGCATTCGACCACAGATAAGTATAACCTGTACCTGATCCACCTGATGGATTAGCAGTTAATGAACCAGTAGATGATCCTTTGCATTTCACATTTACACAAACCAAACTTGCTTTTACTGCTGCAGGTGATTTTACTACACATGATTTTACTGCAGTACAACCTTTGCTGTCAGTTACAGTAACAGTGTATGTTCCTGCGCAAAGACCAACAGCTGTTTTTGTTGTTTGTCCGTCTGACCATAAATAAGAATACAGAGGAGTTCCCTGACTTGGATTCGCAGTTAAAGTACCATCGCAACTTCCTAAGCAAGTTGTTTTAGTGTTTGATAAGCTGAGTTTGAAAGTACAAACAACAGGATTCGGAGCAACATTAATGGTGTAAGAAATAAGTGCTTGCAATCCGCAGCTATCAGTAGCAGTAAATGTTACAACATAAGCACCTGCACTTCCTAATGCCGGAGTCCAGCTAAAGTCAGTACTCACAGGATTTCCTGTGTTAGGTAAGCCTGGAGTTAATAATGAACCTGCTGGTGTTCCACCTGAATTAAGAGTAACAACATTTCCTGCATCAGGATCTTCTGCATTAACTGTGAATGCTAAATTTTGCCCTTCAAACAGATTAAATACATTTCCATTTACTGGTGATGGAGCTGCAAATACAGGAGGTAAATCGTTATCGCATGGAGGAAGAATTTGTGGAGTAACATAAATTAAAAAGTCAACTGCTACACTGGTTTTTATTGGTG
>JBDTVD010000140.1:0-8794 GCA_040007375.1 Bacteroidota bacterium
TGAAGTTCCATCACTTCCGAATAATTCAACCAATGCTCCTTCAATTGGTTCTTTAGTATCAGTATCGTAAACCTTACCTGCTACAGCAAGATTTAGTGGTGGAATTATAAATGAATATATATCATCAGCACCTTTTCCACCTTCGCGGTTAGAAGAAAGATAACCATTGGTTTCAGAAGTAAAGAACAAACCAAAATCATCACCAGGAGAATTCATTGGTGATTTCAGATTGGTTGCTTCACTCCAAACTCCATTTTCATAAGAAGAAGAGAAGATATCCAGACCACCCATTCCCGGTTTGCCGTTTGATGAGTAATATAATTTTCCGGCACGTCCTGCATAAGGAAACAATTCATCGCCTTCTGTATTAATTCCTGCACCTGGATTTGATGGTGTTCCCCAGCTTGAAGAAGCATCATCCCAGTTACTCATCCAGATATCCTTTCCACCAACGCTTCCAGGCATATCACTTGCAAAATATAAAATCTTTCCATCAGCCGATAAACTTGGTTGTCCGGTAGTATACTGCTCACTGTTGAAAGGAAGAGATACACCTTCACTCCATTTACCATCTGTCATAGTTGACTTCATCACCTGGCAAAAAGTATTTTTATCTTTTGCATGTGGACAAGTAGTGTAATACATAGTTTTTCCATCAGCAGAAAAAGTTGCAGCACCGTCACTGTTCTCCGTATTTATTACCGTGGTGAAACTGGATGGTGTACTCCATTTGCCGTTGTTATCCATGGTAGCAGAAAATAAATCATAATATTTTTCACCATACCAGTTATCATTCTTTGTTCCAACAGCTTCTTCACGTGAAGAGGTGAAAACGATACTGTTTTTAACTGCTGGATTTTCAGCCACTGCGAAATCATAATATTTCGAGTTAATTGCAGATAAATTATCAACACGATGTCTTGTTGGTTTGTCTTTCCATGCTTGTGCCTGCTCACTTGCTTTTACACCTGTGTCTCCTTTCGGATCAGATGGGTTTGCTGCTTTGTAAGCATTATACTGCACAATTGCTTCAGCATATTTTCCATTTGCCTTAAGAGCATCAGCATAGCGCAATAAAACAATAGGGTCTTTATATTTTGCAGCAACTGCTTTACTGTAAAAATCTTCTGCTTCAGCATTATTATTCATCATGCGCGCACACTCACCAGCTTTAAATGCTGCAGTTGCTTTGTCTTCTTTCTTCTTCAGCTTTGCATAAGCCTTTTTATAAAGAGCCGAAGCAGTGTAATATTGAGCAGCATTAAATGCCTTATCAGCCTTAACAGTTTTGCTTTTTGCAGGTTTTTTTGCTGCACCTGTGGCCGACAGAATTGTAAAGCACACTAATACCAGGCTTAAAATACGTTTGATCATAGAGTTACGCACAGTTATATTATTGACGATGGACAAAGGAAGAAAAAAATTACCAAATCAAAAAATTACCATCAACAATGTGTTGATTAATTATTGAGATTTAAATTATATATGTTCAATATTCTGATTTTATAACGTTCAGAATGCAATGAAATCATTGATCTGTCTTTCAACTGCATTTTGTGTTCCTTCAGCAAACTGATCCGTACCATTAAACTCGTGCTGAACTTTTGAAACAGGCAACTGATACGGCATCACTGTTACGTTCATGTGATTCAGAACAGCAGTAAGATGATCCATTCCTCTGAGGTTTCCTGCACGTCCGGTGGCAATGCCCGTTAATGCTGCTTTTTTATTTTTGAAGGATTCTTTGGGATCCAGAACATCTATCAGCAATTTTAAAATTCCGGGATAACTGCCATTATATTCAGGAATGATGAAAATAAATTTATCCGCAGGAATAAAAAACTCCGATTGGATAGCGATTAACTCCTGTGGTCGGTTTTTATAGAAGTCAGGATCAAGGTTTAGTAATGAATCAGGCAAATGACACAGATCAAAGAACAGGCTATCAGGCATCTTCCTCTTCAGCATCTGAAAATAGATAGAAGAAAACTGCTGTGTAAGGCTGTTTTTTCTGTTAGTTCCTGAGATGAGTGTTATCATAAAATAGATGGTCAAAAGTAACCTCATTTATAAGAAGTATTTAGTTTAAGGATAGAAACTATCAAATAATACAGGACTTGCATGTATATGTATTATTAAAGTATATTCGCAGCCTTAAAATTTGTAAATTACTACTATGGCAGTCATTGAAAAACTCAGAAGTAAAGCCAGTCTACTTATTGGTATTGTTGCATTCAGCCTCCTTGCATTTATTCTTGGCGATTTCCTCACCTCTAACAAATCCATGTTTAGTGGTAACGGGAACACTGTAGGTGTAATTGGAGGTAAAAAAATCGATGTACAGGGTTTTGAAAAAGACGTGCAGACAGAGATTGAAAATTATAAACTCAGTCAGAATAAAGAAACTGTTGATAACAATACCACAGATCAGATCAGGGATCAGGCATGGAATAAACTGGTGAATGATATTGTGATGGGTTCGCAGTATAAAAGTCTTGGCATCAATGTAAGTACTGATGAGCTGGCTGATATGGTAAAAGGAAAAAATATCCATCCACAGATACGCCAGGCATTTACTGATCCCAAAACAGGAGTTTTTAATCCTGCTACTGTGATCAACTTTTTAAAGAATATGGATAATGATCCAACTGGTAAAACAAAACGTCAGTGGTTGAATTTCGAAAAAGCAATTTATGAAGAACGTCTTCAAGCAAAATATAATGATCTTGTAAAACAGGGTCTTTATGTTTCAACACCTGAAGCAAAAATGGAATACGAAAACCGTAACAGAAATGCTTCTATTAAATTTGTTACTATTAATTATAACACCATACCAGATACTACAATTCAGGTTTCAGATGAGGACTTAAAAACGGTATATAACAGAAATATTAAAAAGTATAAACAGGAAGCAAGTCGTAGTATAGATTACGTAACTTTTGAAGTGATTCCATCGCAGGCAGATATGCAGGCGTCACTTGCAAATATTGCAAAACTTGCTGCTGATTTCCGTACTTCTGATGATGATACAGCATTCGTTGTTGCAAACAGCGATGAAGCGATGGATAATTCTTTTCATAAAAAAGGAAGCCTTGATCCTCAGATCGACTCTGTTATTTTTGATGCTCCGATAGGAACAGTAATTGGTCCGTATTCAACCGGTTCTTCTTTTCGTTTAGCAAAATTAACTGACTCCAGAATATTACCTGATTCTGTTCAGGCACGTCATATTCTCATTCCTGTTGAAGGTGGAAATAAAGATGCAGCAATGGCTAAAGCGGATAGCTTGAAAAAAGTAATTGAGGCAGGTGGAAACTTTGCACAGTTAGCAATGCAGTTTTCAAGTGATCAGGGAAGCAAAATAAAAGGTGGTGACTTAGGATACTTTGCACAGGGAATGATGGTGCCGTCATTTAACGATGCCTGTTTTCAGGGGAAAGTGGGTGATCGTCCAATTGTAGAATCTCAGTTTGGTATTCACCTGATTGAAATCACCGGACAGAAAGGTGGCACTAAACAAGTGAAAGTTGCAACTGTTATTCAGAATACACAACCAAGTTCAAAAACATACCAGGAGTATTTCCAGAAGGCAAATGATTTTGCAAATAAGTATAATACCAACGATGCATTTGATAAGGGAGTGAAAGAAGCTAACCAAACCAAACAGACAGAAAATAATGTGATGGAATCAACACGCCAGATTGGTGGAATAGAAAATTCGCGTGAATTGGTTCGTTGGGCTTTCAACAATGAAAAAGGAACGGTTTCAAAAGCATTTGAATTTGGAAATAAATTTGTGATTGCACGTTTGAATGAAGTTCGCGAAAAAGGAACTGCAACGATGGAGCAGAAGAAAGATGAATTGCTTGTTGAAGCCCGTCGTGATAAGAAAGCAGAAATGCTAATTGATAAAATCAATAAAACAGGAAGTGCAACTAATCTGGATGCATTAGCAGGGAAACTTGGAGTTCAGGTTATGACTGCTGAAAATTTCAATTTCACTTCCCCTTATCTTGCATCTGCAGGGTATGAACCATATGTAACAGGATACGTAACTACTTTAAAAGCAGGTACAGTTTCAAAGCCTGTTAAAGGTCAGTCAGGTGTGTATGTTGTGATGGTAAATTCATTTACTGAACCAGCTGCTGCAAAAGATTTTAAAGACATTAAAACGCAGATGACTCAACAGTATCAGCAAAGAAGTCAGTATGAAGTACTGAATGCATTACGTGAGAAAGCTGACATACAGGATAACAGAGGAAAATTCTATTAATATTTTTTCTGATGATAAAAAAAAGCCGGCAAATAGTTGCCGGCTTTTTTTTTATATATAGATCATTATTTTTTAAGGGAGCATAAAACGATATGCAGATTGATCATTGCCTGAGGTTAACATTAAGGTATATATTCCTGATGCAATTCCTTCAAGGCTGATAGTGTTTTCTTCTTTCACAGTCCGTTGCAAAACTACCTGTCCGTTGACATTATATATATATGCCGTTTTCATTGATTTGCCTGGATGTTTTAAATAAAGATATTTTTCATTAATATAAAAGTCAGGATGAATGGGGTTGGATGGATCCGTTATTCCTGTAGCCACACTAACAATAAAGTTCAATGTATCAGTTGGACCGGCAACGATTCCAGGATTGCAGGGCATTGGTCCAAATCCGGCATCAACAGAATAAATAAACCGGTGAGTTCCTGCTGATAAAATTCCTGCATAAAAAGTATCTGTAGCATTGCATATATATGTTAACGGACCGACACAATGTATAGAGTACGCATGAAAGTCAGAACCTATTGGCGAGAATGTATGCATATATGTTTCGCAGGTTCCTGAAGGAAAACTAACATCAGCGAGGAGAAGTACTGAATCAGCAGTAGTAGGGTTAGCAGGATAAACCCGTAGCGTATTGATAAATTGAGCTCTTACAGGAACAAACAACATCAGTAGAAATAATAAAGTGTAGATATTCTTTTTCATGGAGTGAGATTTATAACAAGACAATAACACTTCGGCAAACGTTGCATCAGGTTTTACAAAAGCACTACCTTATATTTTTCCGCCATCTTCTGAAGCTGATCATCAGTAATACCATGGATGTTTTTATTATGACCACGATTCTCCACCGTTAATACAAAAATGAAATAACTGTTTTCTGCTGCCATTCTGAAATAGGGTTCCATTTCCCATTCCAGTGTAAAGGCATTATCAAGAAATATTTTTTCCTGTTTGTTAAGCATGTAATTCTGTGTTCTTTCTTCGCAATGTTTATATGCAAGATGATTTTCATCAAACCGGAAAGAATAATTTCTTTGTTCATCCGTAAAATAATCATCAACACTAAGTACTGGATATCTGCCATTTTCACTCAACAGATCAGCAACTGAACTTTTACCGCTTCCAGGTAAACCTCTCAGTAAAATCAGTGCAGGTGTGTGCATGATTTATTATTTCCAGAGATTTTTCTTTTCCAGTTTTACTTTTCCTGAAAAGAAAATCTTTGTGCTTTGTTCAAATGAAACTGTATAGTCGGATATATAAAAATGATGCTTCCTTGCTTTGCCTGTATTAAGCAGATGATGCTTCACCAGTAGCGAACGGATATGCAATGCAACAATCTCAGCAGAATCAACGATTGATATTTTCTTACGATAAAACTGTTCAATCTCCGGACGTATTAACGGGTAATGTGTGCATCCGAGTATTAATGAATCAATATTCTTCAGCCGTGGCCGTGATAGATAATCATTAATAATTGTACGGCTGATTTTATTATTGAAAAACCCTTCTTCAATCATGGGTGCTAATAAAGGAGTTGCCTGTGATGCAACAACAATTTTTTTATTCAGTGCAGTAATCTTTTTTGCGTACACATCACTCTTAATGGTTGCCTTTGTTCCAATTACTCCAACCTTTTTATATTTCTTATGATGTGCTACATACTCTACAACAGGAGCAATAACATTTACCACAATTGCTTTGTTACCGATATGTTTTTTTACAGCATCAAATGCAACGGATGAAATACTGTTGCATGCAATGATGAGCATTTTGCAATTATGAGTCATCAGAAAATCACTTATTGCTACGGACCACTTACGTATTGCTTCCGGAGATTTATCACCATAGGGAAGATGTGCAGTATCACCAAAATAAACTAGGGTTTCACCGGGCAGTAACTGATGCACTGCATTGGCAACTGTTAATCCACCAATACCGGAATCGAAAATACCCAATGGCCTGATATCTGATATTTTTTTCATTTGATAATACAAATATAACTTTTTGAATTTGCAGTAGGGATTCTGTTTTGAATAAAAAAAAACTGCAGATCATAGATCTGCAGTTTTTTAAAATGTATTGGAAATATTTTATTTCAGTCCTAATTTTTGTTTTACGCTTGCCATGATATCTTCTGAATCCTGAGCCCATAACAACACGCCAACACTACTGTCGAAAATGTAAGTGTAAGCTTTATCTTTAGCAACACTGTGAATAGCATCTTCTGCTTTCTTGATTATAGGAGAATATAATTCTTCTTTTTTCTTTTGAATGCTGCTTTGTGCTGATTGCTGAAAATCCTGAATTCTTGTTTCCAGATCACTGATCTCTTTAATTTTTGCTTCACGGATTGGATCCTGCATGGAAGCTTCTTTTGATTTGAAATCAGAAACCTTGCTGTCATATTCAGCAGACATTGTTTTTAACTGATTCTCCAGTGAGGTGACGAATTTCTGTAAAGTAGAATCAGCATTTTTTGTTTCAGGCATAAAACTCAGCAATTGTGTAGAGTTAATATGACCCAGTTTTACCTGCGCCTGAACGCCAGTAATTGTTAACAGTATAAATACTGCAGTAATTTTAAAATAGTTAGACATAGTGTTTTATTATATAAATGAAATTGTTGATTATTCTTGATATATATTATTTTCTTTCAGTTGGTTTTTCTTCACCGGCACCATCCATTGATTTAGCAGGAGCATTTCCTGCAGGAGCTGAACCACTAGCGCTGCCAGGCTTATTTCCTGCTTTATATCCCATCATTAAAAGGATATCATCACTTTTATCGTATTTAGGATTTGTGTAAAGCATAATCAGTTCACTTGATTTGTCAAATATTACTGCATATCCCTGATCAGTTGCCATCTTTTTTACAGCATTAAAAATTTTATCCTGGATAGGTTTAACAAGCTCCTGTTTCTTTTTAAATAATTCTCCTTCAAATCCGAACTTCTGTTTTTGAAATTCTTTCACTTCTTTTTCTTTGGTGGTGATTTCAGCTTCACGTTTACGTTTCATTTCTTCTGTAAGTAAAATCTGTTCAGCCTGATAATCTTTATACAGTTTATCAATCACTGTATATTTGGCTTCAATTTCTTTCTGCCAGTTAATGGAAACCTGATCGAGTTGTTGTTGTGCTGCTTTGTATTCTGAAATATTATCAAGAATATACTGTGTATCAACATAAGCATACTTTTGCGCGAAGGCACCGATGCTTACAAGAATTCCTGCGGTTAACAACAGGAAGGACTTCTTTAAATTGTTCATCATTTTTTATTTTTATTTGGACTGCGACGCTTCAGTATTTTCGTGCCAAAAGTAGTAAAATAAACTCTCTTGCAGCTCTGTTTCACAGGGATTTCATAAGCGAACAGACGTTATTCAAAACATTAAAATTGTTGACCGATAGTGAAATGGAAATGTCCTCCGTTAGAACCGGGAATTCCCTGAATGGTATCAAAGCCATATCCATAATCCAGTCCGAGTAAACCAAACATTGGAAGAAAGAAACGTGCACCAATACCAACAGATCGTTTGATTTTCAATGGATCAAAATCGCGGAAGTAGTACCAGTTATTTCCTCCTTCAAAGAAACCGAGTGCATAAATTGTTGCCTGTGGATTCAGTGAAACAGGATAACGTAGTTCCAAAGTAAATTTATCATAAACAGAACCTCCCACATATCCACTGATTCCCCGTGGTGTAATACTGTTGTTTTCATACCCACGTAATGCAATGATCTCACGGCCATCATAAGAAAAACCTGATAAGCCATCACCACCAACATAAAAACGCTCGAAAGGTGACTGACCAATATCTTTATTATAATATCCGAGGAAACCAAAATTGGATCGGTAATTCAAAACGAATTTATTTCCGATTTCTTTAAACCATGAACCACTGAATTTCCACTTATGGTATTCAATCCATTTATATTTTTCCTGATCAGCAGCAGTTGTATAATCAACATCTGAAAAAAGTGAGAAGGGTGGAGTAAGCTGCAATGAAAATGATACTTGTGATCCTTTACGAATCCATATAAAACCATCAACAGAATTTCTCGAAATGGTTGTTGTGAAACTCAGGTTGTTAGAATATCCCGTTTGAAATGAAAACAGATTGCCGTAATTCTGTATGTCGTAATGCTGTAGTGAAACTTCATTGTATACATTGAAATAATCATCAGGCCATTTTAATCTTCTTCCTAATCCAACAGAAACACCGGTAACAACAAAATAACGAATATCAGGATCATCATTTTTTAAACCATTTGATTGTCGTGATCGATATCCTGAAACAGTTAATGAATTAGGTTTTTTTCCTCCTAACCATGGTTCTGTAAATGAAACATTATACGATTGATATTGTCTTCCTGTTGAAGCAAACTGAACACTTAACCGTTGTCCGTCGCCAGATGGAAGTGGAGCCCATGCACCTTTTTTGAAAATATTTCTTGAAGAGAAATTATTGAAAGTAACACCAAGTGTTCCTACAACCTGACCTGCT
>JBDTVD010000141.1:0-8663 GCA_040007375.1 Bacteroidota bacterium
TTAATTATTTTCAGCATACTTTTTAAAGTTGTCGAGTATTGCCTGCCATCCGCCACGTTGCATTTCAATTGAATTTACTTCTTCTGCATCAAATGCAATGGTAACTTTTGTTGATGCTCCTTTTGGTTCAAAATTAATTTTTGCTGTTCTGTTATCATCCATGGTGTAAGCAATAGTCTCATTTGTTTTTACTTCATCATAAGTTCCACCGAAGTCAAATCCCATACTTCCGTCTTTCGCTTCCATGCGTGAACTAAATCTTCCTCCAACCCGTAAGTCATTAGTAGCAAATGGAGTATGCCAATCCGGAGAAGGTGAATTCCATTTGCAGATGTCAGTTGGTGTTGACCATAATTTCCAAACTTTTTCTACAGGAGCGGTGATCGTACTTT
This sequence comes from Bacteroidota bacterium, assembly GCA_040007375.1. GTDB lineage: Bacteria > Bacteroidota > Bacteroidia > AKYH767-A > OLB10 > JANOXC01. Next base: position 393 of record JBDTVD010000141.1, read on the forward strand.
CAATGGTTATTACAGTTTTGTTTGCAGTTGTCATTTTTTAGATTTTAAATGGTGAATATTTTTGTTTGATTTGATGTTACAAAGATGCACCATGATTTCAAATCGAGGGCTGTGTATAAATGACAATAAAAGGGGCATTTTGCGACAAGGCAGGAAATGATTTGGTAGAAAAAGGCATACTCAGGCTTCCTGAGAGAGAAAAATGCAGGTAGAACCTGGTAATTAATAGCAGGTGAAAACTACTTATTGGCTGATAAAATTAATCTCAGCACTCAGCACCCAGTACTCAGCACTTTAATTTTCCTGATCAATTATAAATTAATTTGTATATATTATTTGAAAATTATTTTGCTTTCATTTTATTTCCTCTTGCTTCATGAGTTACTTCTGCAAGTCCCAATGCTTCCATCAATGGTGGTATATACATTCCAAAACGTCCACGCAATCCTTTCTTTAATCCATACCAACCACCAACAGGATTTTTTGGTGATCGTCCCCATGCTTCCACAGTTCCTTCTTTAGCTGGTTTCTGTTCATCAGCACTTCCCAGTTCCATCCAGTCACCATGTTTCTTTAACATAGCATGCAGATCTGCAAGAGCGCGGTAATCATAGTGCAGCACTGTTTTTCCAACAGTACAAACTAATACTTCCTTTCCATCTTTTTCTTCCATATGCATCGTATAATCTGATGATAATGGTGGCGTTTTTAAAGCCAATGGTTTTTCCTTTGTTCCGATTTTGTTTTTCATATATATAAAATATTCAGTTTAAAAAATAGACTTTGTACTCCCAACAAAACTTAATAATTCCTGCTTAGGAGGAACTTCCGGTCCACTGGACTTTAATTGTTCCTGGAAACTTTTAAAAGAAGGAAGATCATTCAGTAATTTCTGGTCGTCATCAGTATTAAAAAATGCTGTATGAATAAACGTTTTTCCATCAGCACTTAAACATGCGTTATAATTAATTCCGGCATGATTTGATTTTTGCAGATCCGACATTACCATTTTGATATTGCTTTGATTTTGCTCAACGAATTCTGCCTTCGTTGTATAAGTAACTTTTACAATTTTCATTTTGTCTGGTTTTAATACTTTAGACGCAACAGCTAAACAAAACGATAGGACTAATCTGTATTATTTTCCATTACTTTTCTATTATGTTCTAAATGATGAAGTTGCAGTTCAGCAGCTTTTGATTCGAAAGGATCAATTTCTTTCATTATAGACATGCGCAGATCAAACAGTTGTTCTTTATCACCTTTTTCCGCTTCTCTTGCCATTTCAATTTTCATTATTTCCTCCTGCCTTTTCTGCTTTGGATTAAATATGCCATTCAATTCAGAACATTGATCACAAACACCTTTTTTATTAATTAATGCACAACGTCCGTCGAACAGGTTAATCATTTTCGTGCGACCTGTATGCAGATAATATTTAACCATTGCTTCTGTTGCATTGAGGATAGTTGTAATCTCTGCAACTTTAAATTCATATACTTCTTTAAGAAAGATACATAACTGTTGTTCCAATGGTAATGATTTTGAAATGCAGGTAAAGCAAAAAGCAATATGTTCTTTCATTTCAAAGTGTCCTTGCGGGGAAGTTGTCCTGATATGCATGGCTTCCTCAAAAAAATGTTTGTCGTGTGATGCAGCAGCCTTTGCAATATCAGTTATATTTTCAGGCCAGCGTTTTTTAGCACGCAGATTATCTTTTGCAAGATTGGATGCTATGGTAAACAGCCAGGTTTTTAAAGTAGATTCCTCTCTGAATTCAGATAGTTTTTCAAGTGCTTTAATATAAGTGTCCTGCACAATATCTTCAGCATCCGCCTTACTGGCTGTAATTCTTAATATATATGATTTCAGTGATCCTGAGACTGATGTAAATTCGGTGTTGAAAAATTCTGTTGTCATTGGAGTTTTATCAAACCTGATCATTCAACCATTCTTTAGCCTCAATATTATTGTCAAAGAAACTGATTGCAAGTTTATCTTTATCTACTTTATAAGAAATACTTTCCACAGCTACCTTATTAAAATAGCTTTTGGGCTTTACAATAGTAATTGCTTTAAAACCGAATTTAATTGCTCGTGGTAGAAAATCTGAATCCATCCATTGCTGATCATCCATACCAATAAGCACCATGTCTTTAATATCTGCCAGAACTTTAGATGTACGATGTTGGATAAGCGTATTCAACATTAATTCTGTGCCTTGTCTGAATTCACTACTTGTTGAATAGCCATTCCATTCCATAACTACTGCATTGATTTCCTCATTAAAATAAATATTGTAAATTTTTGTTGTTGCTTCCATATCTGCGAAAATTTTATCTAAAGTAGTTAAAAAAAGAGTACTGGGTACTGAGTGCTGAGTACTGAGTAACGGGAATAAAAATATTACAGAACATCTAGTATCTAACGATTTTAAAAGTCTGTTCTTTTTCATTATTCAACCGGATGAAATACATTCCTCCTTGTAAATCTGAAACAGGGAACCAGGTATTGTAAAATGTATCAGCTTCTTTTATCAAGGTTCCTGTTAAACTGTAAATGCTGATGTGTAGTGCGGAATTATTGCCTGGAAAATTAACTTTTATAAATGATGTGGCAGGATTTGGAGAGATGGTTAATGGAGGAATAGTAATCCCATCATCAATACCGGAAGGGCAATTAATATATAGTATTGAATCATTTTCACCAATGTGCCAGTTCAGTAAGTTATCATACACAATTATTTTTGCAGCAGATTTAATACTGAATGCATCAGCAGTTGAAAGTGTGGAATTAAAAGATATTAATGCAGGGTTTTTTCTGAAGATAGTAGTATAGAAACAACATGCTGCTGCATAAGTACCTGCTTCTGATGGATGACTTTCATCTGCCTGGTATAATTCAATATTCGGAAATTGCTGACGGATATAATTCCATACTCCACCAGCAGGTGAAACAACAGCATTGTTTGAATCTGCAACCAGCATATAATTTAAATGGATAACACTATCCATTAAATGATAATTACACAACCATGGATAGTTAGGACAGGAACCCGGATCACCATTTTTTCTTGCCCACGTCATATATAAAATAGTTTCTGAACAGGAATTATAAACTTTAATAAGACTGTCTAATTTATGTACGTACGGTGCTGGTGAAAAAGTAAACGGGTCCGTAGTAACAAACTCATAACTCTGACCTTGCAGCACTACATAATCCCAGTTGCCTGTCATAATTTTAGCGAGAGAATTCGGATCGAGAGAATGATTTCCTATTGAGTAACCTCCCGGAGTATAACTGTCATATATCAGAGAATCCGACATAGAAAATGCAACATTTGCAATCGTTGCAGGTAAATCATTTACATAAGTATAACTGTTGCCCAGAAACAAAACTCTCTTTGTTACAGATTGTGCAGATGTAACAGAACTGATTAAAAGAAAGAAAATAATTCTGATGTATTTCATATGCATATACATTAACATGGGCTTCAAAAATATAAACACTTGCTGTATGTTTAATGTATTGTTGAAATTTAAGTTTCGTCTTTTTGTAAAAATAATTCAAATAATATCACTAAAACAAAAAACTAATTGATATACCAGAGTTAATTGACTGTTGATTAGAGGTGAAACTGTTTTGATCAGAATAAACACCGGCAGTTGTACTTGTTCTTTTGTAAGTTGCATTTAGCGATGTCCAGACTTTGTTGCATTGTGCATATTCTGCATGAAGGCTGAAGACTAATTTTTTAAGTTGATAATTGAATTTACATCCAACTCCAGTAAAGAATGCTGATTTATATGGCCTCATTATGGATAAACTTGTTTCAGTGGTAATTGTATCAAATGACGACAACATTAAGCCTTTCGAACCACCGGTTGTTGAGATATCACTGGTAGAAGTAAAAATAATTCCTGCTGTGAGGAAGGGTTCAAAACTGAATTTTTTATTTCCCGAAGAAAACCTGTACCCAACTGTTAAAGGTATTCTGGAATAGGAAGTGATTGCATCGGAAAAAAATATTTGTTCTTTTGTTTTAATTTCATCATCAACATATTCTGCACTTGCTGTATAGGCGTAATTGTAATAACCTGATGTTATACATAAATTAGTATATATAATTCCACCCTGCAGTCCTATAAAACCATTGGAAGAGGAAATGTGTCTGATTTTCGCTGACGTTTCATTCTTGCTATGAAAATTATAAACAACGCCACCATCTACTGAAACAAAAAATATTATTTTTCTGTGTGAAGAAGTATCGGTAAAATTTTGTGCGGAAACTTTTATCGCTAAAAAACAAAATAAAATGGAAATCCGGAATTTAGTTTTCATGAATAATTTATTGTAATTATATTTTAGAAATTTCTTTCCTCACCTTCTTAATCCTTGCATTTAGCGAAGGAATATTTTCTCTTTCCAGTTTCATTAAAGTAAGATCGAAATCTTTTTTCAGTTCTGTCCTTTGTTTCAGCAATTCAAATAGTGACTGTATGGAATGTACTCTTACAATGCGTGAATTATTTTTATCTGTTGCCCACATGGTTAAAGTTTCCCAAAAGTTCAACAACTCTTTATTGTTTATTGGCAGACGTGGAAGCAACAATGCAAGATGCCACTTCACTTCCTTTTCTGTTACACTTTTACACAATGCAATAATTTCTTTTTTATGTTTTGAAAGATATTCAGGGTTGGTGATGGTAACTTTTTCAATAACATCTGCAGCTCTCATTGCCACAATTCTGTTATCATGAAACAGGAATTTAAAAAGCTCTGTAAAATCATTTTGATTCCGGATCTTTGAAATAATGGAATTACTTTTTCCAAGAGAACGAAGACTTCCTCCTGATAATAATATTTCAAGGTTGTTCATTATTCAGAAGCTGATATTTTTCTTTTTCATTTCTGCCAGCAACTTTTCTGGTATCGGACGACAACTACAATTTTTCTGATGTTCCAGATGCCATTTCACACGTTCTTCAAATGTTGCATTAACAGGCATCCTGTTCTTTAAATGCCATTCCTTATTAGTTTTCATTTTAACAGATTTTCATTCCCGAACCCTAAATATATATCTTTAGTCATGAGTTGTGAGTTGGAGTTCGTATTAAGTTAACGAAGAACTATGTTTGCCAGTATCAACATGCGATTTATAATTTATAATTCTGAATTTAGAATTTCCTTTTACAGACTGCTTTTGTTACTTTTAACCTCATTACGAAGCCATTTGCAAAATAAATCTTTATCACAGGTAAACCATTTGCTTCTGATATACGTGATAGAATTAAACAATAACTCCCCATCTCATGAAATACATTTACATGCTACTTGTCACACTCCTTTTCGCCAATGGCCTGGAGGCACAGAACTGCAACTTTACTTATAGTCCGATTTTACCTAATACATTAATTTTTGCTCCGCCGGCCAGCTTTCCCACAGGCAGTTATTATTTTACCTGGGACTTTGGAGATGGTTCTTCTATTACAACACCCAACCCTACGCATACTTATCTTACGCAAGGTACCTATACAGTTACGCTCAATGTAATAGATGCTTTCCTGGGTACAACTATATGCACCACTACCACGCAGGTGACACTTACATTCTGCGATGCAGGATTTACACAGAATGCAGGTAATCCTTCAACATTTGATTTCTGGGCAAACCTTGCCGGTGGTAATTTTGCACTCTGGAATTTCGGAGATAATACTGCAGCAAATGGTGCATTAGTAAGTCATACATATACGACTACCGGAAATTACAATGTAACAATGACGCAGTATGATACTTCATCTTCTGCTGCTGTTTGTACAAGAATATTTCATGTGTCATATAACCTTACAGGCAATTGTGCATTTACAGCAACACAACCGGATCCTGTTAACGCACCGAATGTAATTGAAGTAAATGCTTTTGTGGCTTCTTCAACAGGTACTGTAACGTGGGATTTTGGTGATCAGACTTTACCGGTAAGTGGTTATACTGTGCAGAAAGCATATGCCAGTGCCGGCGTTTATACCATCTGCATGACATATATAAACGGAACAGATACTTGTGTTACCTGCCAGACTGTTACCATTAATATTGCTCCACCACCCTGTTCATTTGTTGCTGTTCCATCAGTTGGTAATCCTGATGAATACACTTTCACAGCAAGCAGCTCCAATACTGGAACTTATTTTCATTGGAATTATAATGACGGAATGTTTGATAATGGAAATTCTGTTACGCATATATATACAGTGCCAGGTACTTATCTTGTATGTATGCAGGAGATAGATTCTGCTACCAGTATAATTCTTTGTTCTTATTGTCAGCCGGTAACAATAGGTAGTTCATTTTTATGTTCATTTACTTATAATGCTGCACCAGCAAATCCATTAGATATTATGTTCTCTACTAATTTTAATTCCGGGTTTACTTACTCATGGGATTTTGGCGATGCAACAACTGATACAGGTACTGTAGTAAATCATATATATAGTGGCATTGGAGTATATTCAGTTTGTTTATCTGTTTACCAGGGAGCTACTCTAGTGTGTTCCAATTGTCAGCAGGTCACAGTTGGTGGTAATGGAATTTGCCAGGCTAACTTCACTTCAGTCAGCATTGGCCTGATGGCTTATTTTGTTGATCAGTCTTCTTCAGGTGGTGGTGCAGGTGCGGGTTATAACTGGAATTTTGGTGATGGAAATACTTCATCATTACAGTTTCCACAACATCAATACAGTTTACCGGGAACATATACGGTTTGCCTGAGTTTAAGTACGGCATCAAATTGTAATTCTACTTATTGTTCAACAATTGTGATCGACACAACTATTGTAAATCCTGTTGGATGTAATGCCTATTTTGTATTTACACAAACCGCACCTTACCAATTAGTAGCGGTTAATTTATCAAGTGGAAATAATATTAATTTCAGCTGGGATTTCGGAGATAATACACCACCAGTGTCAGGTGCTTATCCAACACATCAGTATACTTCAACAGGATCGTATGTTATTTGTCTTACAGTTTCTGATTTCTTCGGATGCAGTGATACCTATTGTGATTCACTCAGTGTGGATACAGCAGGAAATATCATGTACAGAAATGCAACAGTTGGATTTGTACTGAATGTAATTTCTCCTGCTGATCTCACTTCTTCTGTTCATGAAAATCAACAGCTGAATCTTACTGCCCTTTATCCTGTTCCGGCAAGTGATAAGTTAACGATACAGTGGACATCTGCAATAAGCAAAAATATTTCTTACTCAGTAATTGATGCAGTTGGAAAAGAAGTGATGCATGGCAATCTCACTAAAGCAATTGAAGAATTGAATATTAGTAATCTCTCACCTGGTATCTACCTGTTGCGTGCAAATGATGAAGGCGGATTTTCTGCCAACAGAACATTCATCAGGAAATAAGGCTTTAATCTTTATATATAAATAGTCGCTGAGGAATGAAACCCTCTCACGAACTGCTGGAACGTTGCCGGCACGATGACAGAAAAGCACATCACGAACTTTACGTGATGTGTTTTCCTGTTATCTATTCTGTATGCTCCCGTTACTACACAAATAAAGAAGATCGGATGGCAACACTGAATATGATTTTTCTACGATTGGTTACGGGAATGAATGATTACCTGCGTAAGTACAGCGAAGTTCCTTATGAGCAATGGCTGCGCAGAGTGAGTATTAATTTTATTATTGATGAATTCAGAAAACAGAAGCGTTATCGTGATCTTGTTGGTTTGTATGAAGAAACTCCATCAGAGCAATTGCAGCATGAGAAACCGGAAGAGATTTATGATAAGGAAGAACTGATGATTGCTATCAGTCAACTTCCACCAATGAGTCGTACTGTATTTAATTTATATGCAATAGATGGATATCGTCATGATGAAATTGCAGCATTACTTGGTATCTCATCAGGAACATCTAAATCGCATTTATTCAAAGCAAGAAAAAAATTGCAGGAAGCTTTGGTACATGTGAAAAAAAAAACAACATGGAATAAACCGCTCGTACAATGAACACAAACCAGCAGACAGAACACAACAAGTCCATCACCACCCTGTTTGTCGATATCGGGGGAGTTTTACTGACCAATGGCTGGGGCCACGAATCCCGTAAGCTGGCGGCTGATACCTTCAACCTGAATCTGGCGGAACTGGAAGCGCGGCACCACCTGACCTTCGACACCTACGAGGTGGGTAAACTCACCCTGAACGAATACCTCAGCAGGGTCGTGTTTTACGAACCCCGGTCGTTCACG
>JBDTVD010000142.1:0-8652 GCA_040007375.1 Bacteroidota bacterium
AGAGCCACAACAGGCAAATCATTATAAGCAACATAAATGGAATCTGTTGTGATGCAATTATTAATTGTTACCGTTACCCAGTAATTTCCCTCCTGATTAACATTATAGAATGAATTAATGGAATTATCAAACCATTGATATGATGCATTGGCAGTTGCTGCATCAAGCAGTAAAGATTCCCCTTTACATAAGGTTGTATCGCTTCCGAGAGCGACAACAGGAAGTGCATTGAAATCAACTGTTATGGAATCTGTATGACTGCAATTATCAACGGTGATTTCCACCCAATAAATTCCAGACTGATTTGCTATATATAAAGGATTGGAAGAACTGTCCTGCCATTGGTACGTTGCTCCTGTTACTGTCGCATCCAGTTGTAAAATAGTTCCATCGCACAATGCTGTATCATTTCCGATACTGATATCCGGTGCCAGGTTATAATCCACCTGCAGGCTGTCGTATTCCTTACAACCGTTTACGGAAACTTCCACCCAATAAAGAGCACCATGATCGGCTATATATATTGGATTGGTGGAATTGTTCTGCCACAGATAACTTCCATTTGCAATAGTTGCATCAAGCAGTAACGTATCACCGCTGCATAAGGTGGTATCATTTCCCAGATTAACTGTAAACGGAATATTATAATTAACAATTACAGTATCTGATATCTTGCAGGTATTTACCGTAACCTGAACAGAATACATTCCAGGCTGCGTAACTATATATATCGGATTAGAGGATCCATTAAACCAGTGATAGATGCCATTTGGTACAGTTGCATTAAGGATCAATGTCTCTCCCGGACATAAAATACTATCATTTCCAAGATTCAATGGAGGCAATGGAATCATATTAACAGAAACAGTATCGGAAACTCTGCAGGAAAGCAAATCAACAGTAACCCAATAAGTACCTTGTGATATAACAGTATATGTTGCATTCGTGGAACTGTCCTGCCATAAATAATTCGCACCATTTACTGTAGCATCCAGAATTAACTGATCTCCCGGGCAGATACTGTCGTTATTTCCAAGATCAAAAACCGGTAATGGGGAAAATTCAATATCAAGAGTATCTGTTTTAATGCATGTTGCCAGATGAATTACTACCCAATAAGTTCCGGGTTGCGTAACATTATATATAGGAAGTGTGGAACCGTCCTGCCACAAATAAGTTCCTGTTCCTGTTGTTGCATTCAGTTGCAAAGTATCACCGACACACAATGTAGAATCACTTCCGATATCAAAATTAATTACAGCGCGGTAATTTACATTGATAATATCTGTCATGCTGCAGCCATTTACTGTTACTTCCACCCAATAATTACCAGACCCGTTTACATTAAAAACAGAATCAGTTGAACCATCCTGCCATTCATAAGTTGCATTCGGTGTTGATGCATTCAGCAAAATAGTTTCTTCGGGACATAATATGGTATCATTACCAATGTCAACAGTAAAATTACAGGGAATAAATTCAAAATCATCAACCCTGTTCCAGTGAATGACACCATCGCCAATATTTCTAACGGTTAGAAAACTTCCTGTTACCGGTGAATTAAAACTTACAGTGTACTGCACCCAGGTATCAGGAATTGTTGCTGCTGTATATATATGTGTTCCGAAAGAAGTGTTGGAATTTGAAACACCAATTTCAATATCTCCCTGAACACGCAGCGACGTGTCAGAAAATGCCCAGAAAGAAATAGTATATTGATGACCAATGATCATCGGTGCTGACATGTTTAATGCAATTTCATCCTGTGGAAAATGAGCCAGACCGACACAAAAAATTCCATCCGGAATGGTAGGCACCACACAACCTGCAATAAGAATATCAGCTTCTTCTCCTAAACCGTATGCAGTTACATAAGGCATCAGAGTATTAAAATTAGCGTTACTCAGATTGAAATTGCATATCTGCGGAGAATTGGTGATTTCAAAACTGCCATTTGTAAAAATCTGTGCTGTACTATGTTGCCTGAAGAACAACAGAGTAAGCGTTAGAAACAGGAGTCGTTGTATCTGATTGTACATTCCCTTATTTTTTGCTGGAATGATAGGATTTTGATACCTCGTTTTGGAGCAGATATCCGAAGCGGTTCAGCACAGTAGCAGGGTGATCTGTTTTGTCCTTACGAATATATAAATAAAATAATGAAAGATTGAAAAGGGGCCGGAAATAATAGTCCGGCAGAAAGAAATTCCTTCCTTCAAACAAAAGTTCCTGCTTATCCGCACTTGCAATTATCCTTTGCCGAAAAAATAATCTTTGCTGGTATCAATAATCTCCTGCTTCAAGCACCAGCCATCGCATCCAGTTGCCTTCCTCCATTTTATATACAGCTATTTCGCTCCTTCCGCAGGATGTTCCGCAAAGTGCAATTATATTTATCAGGCAAAAAGAATTATCCCGGAAATAAACAGGTTTGGTTATAGTGAAAACCCAGGGATGAACATATTTATTTTTATAAAAGGTTGCAGTATCTTTATTCAACAATGCATCTTTCATCAAATCATCGTGCCTTTTATTTTCTGAAATGAAATAACTTTCCATACTGTCGGCTTCAATTTTTATAAACCGTGGAAGGACTTTGTTACTCCATTTAAAAGGTTTGTTTTGTTTGATTTGATCCAATAGATTGCCTTTTTCCTTTTCAGTGAGAATTATATCATGTCCTTTATCATATTTTCGAAATGCTCTCCATGTTCCGTTTTTTACAATAACACCAAGCTTATCCCAGCAACCTGCAGGAACATTCTTTACCATAGCAGCATTTTCGCCTCCTGCCATTTCTTTAATAATTTTTTCAAGAAGTGTACTATCCTGAGAAGCCTGTCCGTACGAATTGATACTAAAGAAGAAAATCAAAATAATCAGTGCAATCTGTTTCATTTCAAAATTATAGCTCACCGGAAATTATTCAACAACAAATTTACGGGAAATTATTTTATCCGTTGAAATCAATTTTACGATATATATACCAGGCGGAATTAAAAAAGCATCCCATGTTGTTTCGCCACTCAATATAATATTATCCTTCGAAAATATTTTATTTCCTGCAACAGAATAAATTTCCACTTCATTAAACAAGCCATTTGTTTTTATCCTGATGTTACCTCTTCCCGGATTTGGATATATGTTCACTTCATTGCTTACTTCAATCTGATCAATTCCTGTTGAAGATCCCAGCTTTGCAACAAACATATCGAAACCATTGGATGCATTGATTAAATTAGAAGTACCGAAGGCAATTGGATCACTATCAAAATCACCGGCTATATATACATCACCGTTTACATCAGCAGTAACTGCATAAGCAAATTCTCCACTTCCTCCGCCTGATGTTTGCTTAACAGCCCACTGTGCATTTCCCGTGGTACTGCAGTTCACAAGAAAAAAGTCACGGCTTCCATCCAGCAATAACTGAGAAGTTCCATAAGAAAGTGTATCTCCATTAAAAGATCCTGCTATATATAACTGATTATTCTTTAATGCAAGTGCATTGGCTTTACTGGAACCATTTACTCCATGTGCCCATTGAACTGTTCCTGAAGAATCGTACTTTGCAATAAATGAATTATCCATCGCTGAAGGATTTAATGTATAACTTCCGATTGCAAAAGAATTATTGCTGAAGAATCCTGTTGCATAACAATTACCATTAGCATCCACTGCAATAGATTTTACTCTGTCATCACCACTGCTTCCTGCTTTCCTTGCCCATGCCAGCGCACCTGAAGTACCATACTTGGCAACAAAACCATCTGAAATACCTATAGTAGTCAACATAGTGGAACCAAAAGAAATGGTCTGGTTAAAATATCCGCCTATATATATATTACCGGATTGATCTGTACCTACTGAATATGCTTCATCATTACTTCCACCACCTGCACCTGTTGCCCAGACTATAGTTCCTGCAGGATCATACTTTACAATAAATACATCCATGCTTCCCTGCTGAGTAAGAAATATGGTACCAAATGCAATCAGGTTACTTGAAAATCTACCTGCAACAATTGCATTTCCGGCTGCATCAGCTGTAACAGCATAAGGAATTTCCAAAGCTGCTCCACCCTGACCTCTTGCCCAGATAAAATTTCCCAGGTAATCTATTTTCAAAATAAACATATCACCATTTCCATTATTTGTTAAGGTAGTTGTTCCGAAAGTAATTGTGGGACTGTAATAATAACCGGTTACAAAAATATTTCCTGCAGGATCTACAACTATGGAAGTTCCTTTATCATCATCACTGCCACCAAAACTTTCTGCCCATCGCAGATTTCCTGATGCATCATAACTCACAATAAAAAGATCATCGAAACCCGAACCCGCATTCGTAAGTTTAGTAGTACCAAAAGTAATGGAGTCGCTGGCAAAATAACCCGTAACATAAACATTACCTGAAGCATCTGTTGCAACAGCTGATGACTGATCATATTGTTCTCCTTCAGCACTACGTGCCCATTGCCATCCTGGTTGTGCAGAAATGGTGAGTGTACACATAGAAAGAAATACAATCGAGAGTAAAAATCTTTTTTTCATAACAGGGTTTATTAAAAAATATTCAAATAAAATTATCGCATTAAAAATAAGGATTATTTTTATTTCTAATAGATTTCTTCATGGCTTTTTCCAATTTTTCTTGCTCTATAGAAAGAATACAAAATCAAAATAGTCTCACCTAAATGAAAACTAATTTTTTTAACATTTCAGGAAATGGCTTTATAAATTTCAGCAAGTTTCTTCTTTACTCATGTGTTATTTTTTTACAAATCCACCGTCTCTGATTAAAATACTACCGAAAAATATAATAAGAAGTCCAAGAAGTGAAAGATAAATAAAAAGGGTATTTCTCTTTCTGATTCTTTCAGGTTCTCCTTTATATCTTTCCTTTAACATCTCAAATTTGTGCTTAAAGTAGAAGTTATTAAAAAGTATAATAACTATCATCAATATAAAATATGAGGGCTTTAACCAATAATCATTTTCCTTAATTACATCTTTTCCCAAAAACAGTCCGACTGGTAAAAATATGAATGATAAAAAAATAAATAGTTGAATAAAACATATAACCAATAAAGGTCCACGATCTCCTCTTTCTTTTTTTGAATAGAAGACATACAGGTTATAGTATATATATTCAAAAGTTTTCTTCATCAATACTATTGAAGAGTTTTAATTTAGAAACAGGACCTTCTCACTTTACAAGCTTTGTCTAACTACTAAATACTAACTACTAAATACTAATTTTCATCTAAACCAAATTGAACAAACAATCGTAGCAGTAATCACGCAAACCAAATCTGCAAGCAGCATAACCGATAAAGAATAACGTGTATCCTTCACATTCACTGAACCGAAATAAACTGCAATCACATAAAAAGTAGTTTCCGCAGCACCTTCGTACAAACAGGCAAGTCTTCCGGTAAGAGAATCGGCACCATAATGCTGCATGGCATCAAACATAAATCCACGTGCACCACCTGCACTGAACGGACGAAGTAATGCAACGGGTAATGCATTTGTAATTTCAGGACTTACACCAACAACTGAAAGCAACCTTGCAAATCCACCAATTATAAAATTCATCATTCCTGAATTACGGAAAATACTGATGGCAACCAACATAGCAATCATATAAGGTAATATGCGGAATGCAGTAGTAATTCCTTCCTTAGCTCCTTCTACAAATGATCCGAAAATATTGGAACCATTTTTACTGAATATTTTTTCATTGAATAAACAATACGTTAAAATAGCACCGATGATCACTAAAAATATTCCGACACCAAGGTTACCGGTAAATCTTCCTTTTGAAATATCAGATAAATCATGTATATATATAAACAGGCAGGAGAATAATACCATTGCTGAAACTACAACAAGTACAACAGGTTTGTTGAGCAGATTTATTTTTTGCTTGATGCTTACAAATATCAAAGCAGCAAGTGTTCCCATAAAAGAAGTAATGATGATGGGAAGCATTACATCTGCAGGATTACTTGCATTCATTACAGCACGATAACCGATTATTGAAGTTGGAATCAATGTTAAACCGGCAGCATGCAGACATAAAAACATGATCTGCGAATTGGAAGCTTTCTCCTTCTCCGGATTATCCTCCTGCATGCTTTCCATGGCTTTCAATCCGAATGGTGTAGCTGCATTATCAAGGCCCAAAAAATTTGCTGCAAAATTTAATGTCATATAATTAAATGCAGGATGACCATCACGTAACTCAGGAAATATTTTTCTGAAAAAAGGAGATAACATCCTCGCCAGTTTTTCATCCACTTTTGATTCTTTGAGGAGATTCATCAAGCCACATAAAAAAACGAGTATGCCTAACAACGGAATCCAGAGATCAGTAACCACCCATGAACAGGTTTTCAGAATTCCATCAGCATACAACGGCTTTACAGAAACCTGTACATTACCATTTGTCTTCATATCGAAAACAGTATCCATGGTACAGATAACAGGATTATCATCTTTAAGCATTCTGTTTAAAAGATCTTCTACCGTTGCAGGCAAAGGATTCATATTATATCTTCTGAATACATTTTTATCACTGATTGCATAATTATAAGACGATACACTATCAAGTAATAATGTTCCATTACTGAATGTACCATATATACAATTACTGGATTTTTTCTGTTCTGAATTAATGATGTTGTTTCTCTCAGTGTTGAAAGTTGCAACATCTGTATAATTTTTTACTTCTTTTCCTAAAGCAGTCTTGTTGTTCTGATCAATATAATTCCATGAATACACAGAACCTTTTACAGAATCATTTGCAGAAGAAATAAATGCAAACAGTTTTGTTTTTTTTAATGATTTCTGAAAAAGTTCATTAGGCTTTATTACATTGAACTGTGAAAACGTAATGCTGTCAGATTTTAAAAGTGCTTCAGGAGCAAGTTCATCAATTATCAGTCGTCGTTTTAATTTATCATTATCATTAGTATTTCCGGTAAGAATATTTTCAAGAGTAAACTGTTGTCCCGAAAAAACAGAAAAGATCAGGCATACAATACTTCCAATGATGATGATTGTCCAGAATCTGCTTAATGCCATATTGTTTCGGGAGTATTATATAATAGTCCGGAAACAAATGTAATCGGAATTACAAAATAGGGAAGCTGTAGTGAAGATTATTTATAAAGAAAATATCAGCAATAGTTAGTCAGGAGTTGTTAGTTCGGAGTTCGGAGTGGATTGATGAAAAATGTAGATTTCTTTTGCACCGTCTTTGCGAGGAACCAACGAAGTGGTGACGTGGCAATCCCCTGTTGAGGTGATAAATTAAAAATGAGATGTACTGCGTATTGAATTCAAAGTTTTATTCCGGGGATTGCCTCATCCTCCAACTGATGGATTAGCATCGGCTGTATGACCAGGTTCTGCATTTTAAATTCTGAATTCTACATTCTGAATTCTGAATTTATTTCTTAATAAACTTCTTCACTCCTTTTCCCTTCTTTAACAATGCAGCGGTGTTAGCCTGTAAAATATCATAAGCACTTTTCTGAATCTGTTCAACAGGTAGTGCTTCCCACTTACTGCTGTTTTTTTCAAAATCTGTTTTAAATAACTCTCTTGATAAATCTCTGATCACACAATAATCTGCGAAGGAATGAGAATTATCACTGTTGGCATTTGCATTTGCAATAAAGAAATTAATGGTTTTGTAGAGATCATCTTTAAGAAGACTTAATTCAGTAAGCTTTCCACGATATTCCAGGTCGGCACTTTCAAGCTTTGGAAATAATTTATAATCGGAAAAATGTCTTCCTTCATGACATAAATAACTGATGAGAAAACTTTCACTATTCAAATCATAAGATTCCTTTACACAAAACAATGCTTTATCCGTTGCCCATCCTCCCGGAAATGCTCTTCCTAATGTTGCGTACTCTTCCCAACCAAGAGTTATAAAATCTGTCATGAAAACAACCTTTGTATGAATCTTCTCTTCATGCACTTTGAAATTGTAGGCAGTATCCTTTTCTGTTTTCCACACCAATAGATCATAATATTTACCTGTTCTTCCCCATCCTGTAGTATGATACCCAAATGATGTTATATATTTCTTTACAAAATAATCCAAGGTATCTTCTGACAGAACATCATTTCGTTTCATCGGGAGCTTGTATTGACTTGCAAAAAATCCTGCAAGCTGTTTCATCAGGAGAGAATCATTCTTTTTTGAATTATCCAGCAACGACCTCTTCCAGTAATTCATATATATAGAAAATAAACGGTCTATTTCAGAATGTTTACCGGAATCAACTTCCACACTTCTGCCATCCTCCTTAAATCGTGCTTCAAAACGCGCTTTAAAACGCTGATCTGTTGAATCGAGTTTCCTCACATCATATCGCTGCACCATCTTTAATGCAGGCTGCACATTTCCATCCAGGCAGTATGAATAAATCTTTTTATAATCAACTTTAACACTGTCTGCCGGAACATTTTTTCCTGTTGAATAATATGCAGTGAAGATGCAGCTGGCAAGTAATAGCAATTGAGTGATGAAGTTCATTCTCATTATATAATTCAGTTAAGAATGGTCAAATATAAATTATAAATTCAAAATTATAAATTATAAATTACCTGCCGCAACTCCGTCTTGAT
>JBDTVD010000143.1:0-8470 GCA_040007375.1 Bacteroidota bacterium
ATTGGCTAATTTTTTTTAGTATCAAGACGGGATACATCTTAAATTGAATTTGTTCTACTGCTGTTGATTATTATTTCACACAGAAAAAAAACAATCGTCAATCGTCATTAGTCAATAGTCATTAGTCAATCGTCAATCGTCATACTTCAAAAACAATACTTGCCGGAATCTGTTAATGATTTGGCGATGCTTCTTCTGAGTTCTTTAGTGTTGATGGGATTATATTTTGTAAACCGTTTCAGTCCCATCAGCATCAGTCGTAATTCATCACCTTCAGCCATTGAACTTATTGCAGTTTTTCCGTTGATATTAATTCTGTCGCAGGCATCATTTATAAAAACGCGCAGTATATTAATTTGTGATGCAGCAGCTTCTTCACCATTCATTGCTGTAAGTTTCTGCACACGAAGCAACACTGATTCTGCGAGATAAGTATCAATAGCCATATCTGCAATGTTCATGATGATTTCCTGTTCCTTTGCAAGTGTCATCATAAATTTCTGCACTGCAGAACCGGCAACCATCAATATTGCTTTTTTCATGTTGGCAACTGCTTTACGTTCTGCGGAGAATAAACCTTCTTCGCCATTACCAAATTCAGGAATCGACATCAGTTCTTTCTGAACATTCATAGCAGGTCCCATCAGATCAAGTTCTCCTTTCATGGCACGTTTTAATATCATGTCCACTGTCAGCAAACGATTAATCTCATTGGTCCCTTCAAAAATTCTGTTGATCCTTGAATCACGATAAGCACGATCCATTGGAAAGTCTGCAGAGAAACCATAGCCACCATAAATCTGCACACCTTCATCGCATACAAAATCCAGGCATTCTGATCCTGCCACTTTCAGTATTGCACATTCAACAGCATATTCTTCTGCTGCAGCAAGTATGGCCTTATTAAATGCTTTACCTTCTGAAAGAAATTGTTTTTCTTTTTTATCAATCAGATTACTTACGCGATATAATGCCGACTCTACCACATATATATAAATTGCCTGTTCAGCCAGCTTATGACGAATAGCCCCAAACTTTGCAATAGGTAATTTAAACTGTTCACGCGTGGATGCATAATTTATCGACTGTGTGCAGACTTTTCGTGCACCACCTAAAGCAGCAGCAGCCAGTTTTGCTCTTCCGATATTCAAAATATTAAAAGCAATCAGGTGACCTTTTCCAATCTCTCCTAAAACATTTTCAACGGGAACAGCACAATCAGCAAAAAATACCTGACGTGTTGAAGAACCTTTAATTCCCATTTTATGTTCCTCTTCACCCAATGTAAGTCCTGCATAATTTCTTTCAACAATAAAACCTGTAAACTTATCACCATCAACCTGAGCAAACACAATATATATATCAGCAAACCCTGCATTGGTAATCCACATCTTCTGGCCATTCAATATATAATTCTTTCCATCAGGTGTTAATACCGCTTTTGTTTTTGCAGCAAGAGCATCTGACCCGGAGCCAGGTTCTGTTAAACAATAAGATGCCTTCCATTCACCTGTTGCAAGTTTCGGCAGATATTTATTTTTCTGTGCATCATTTCCAAAATATAAAATGGGCAACGTACCTATTCCTGTATGAGCAGCCATCGCCACACTGAATGAATGACCGGCACCTAATGTTTCCGTCATCAAAGTAGAAGTAATAAAATCCTTTCCGGATCCACCATACTCTTCCGGCACAGCAACACCAAGCAATCCAAGTGCTCCGGCTTTATCAAGGAGAGAAGGCATTAATCCTTCTTCCATTTTATCAATACGATCCAGATTCGGATTCACATGCTGTTCCAGAAAATCATCGGCCATTTCAGCCATCATTTTGTGCTCTTCAGTAAATTCTTCAGGAATAAATATTTCCTCAGGTGTGGATTCTCTGATAATAAATTCACCACCTTTTATAATAGCCGGAGTAACTGTTGTTTTTTCCATAGGTTTAATAATGAAATGGTATACGTAAAAACCCGGAATAGGTTTACCCTGTAAAGATGTGAAATGTAAAGATGGAAATGTAAACAGGATTAGTGAAAGTAGAATTACTTATCAATTGGTGGGTCGACCTACATTTGAAGAAAAACTAACGACAGTCGATTCTTCAATGTCAATGGGTGTATTGGTCCATGTTTCCAGAGAGTTGCGATGTTTCACGGCAATGTAATAACGTTGATTTTCAAACTGCCTTGGTAAATCATAAAATGCAACGCCTGAGCTGCTCATTAGTGATGCGACAGTAAAAACCTTTACAGGTGGTGATGTATCTGTATAAAGAGAAATATATATAGTGTCGGCAGTTGAATTTCCGTTACCATGATATAATCCTTCAATAAATATAATCAGCTTTAACTCAGGACCAGGAAGTATAGAGATTATCTGTGAACTAAATGCAGGGCATCTTCCGCTGCTGTCGAGATGTAACAGATTATCCGTTGCACCATGAGGTACGATAATTCCAAGCAGGCTATCAGAAAAATACAATACTGTTGCAGATACACCAATGGAAGCATAATTTACACTGGCAAGATGACTTCCATATACGAGAATAGTATCACCAAATCCTGCAGAGAAAGTAGATAAAGAATCAATCACGGGAGGTGCAATCTGCATAACAGTTACACTTGAAGAATTACTGCTTCCGCATGTACTTGTTACGGTTACAGAATAACTGCCAGGTACTGATGCAAATGTATAATAATTGGTTTCGCCATTTAGAAGTATACCATCCTTATACCAATTATACTGATACGTATTACCTGGAACCGCCTGGATAGTTGTGTAGCCACCAGTGCAGAACTGAGCCGGTGAAGATGTGGAAATCACTGCTTTTGCAGGACTGCAGGAACAGATTATATATTGATTTATATATATCAGTTCATCTACCATCAATGCATCAATATCACTTTCCATAAAAAGATCAGTAATAGCTGGATTAATCGTAGCAAAAGTAAATGATGCTGACTGTGCAGTTAAAGTTGTTGCACTGTTATAACATCCACCTGAATATCCGTTAGCCAGATCAACATTCACCAACCACGCCTGGTTATCGGCAGTTCCGCATATATATTGATGATTATTTTTATATATGGCATCATTAGGTGTTACCATAAACGAAGGAATACTGTATTTGCGGATCACTCCGGTAATTGCACCTGTTAAATCTGCAGTAAAAGAAAGTATGGAAGCAGTTCCCTGGTTACCGGTAATTAAAAATGAATTGCCGTTTCTTACTAGTGAAACACCGGCAAACTGAAGATACGATTTCACTGATGTTACTGTTCCGCCTGAATCTGTTTGCACTAACTGGCAGGATCCGGCAGTAGTATTATTTATCAGCATTGCATAACCACTTCCGCTTTTGATAGCAGTTTGTGCACCTTCAGCAGCAGCAGTGGTATATGTTCTTGTCCAGATGTTGGTGCCGTTTGCCGTCATACTCATCAGCATAGCATCCGTATTTCTTTTTCCTGCAAGAAGATAACCACCGGAAGAAGCTTTAACAATTGACCGGAATTCACCTTGCGAAGTGGTATAAGTGTTTCCCCAAAGTAATGCACCTGTTGAATCAGTTTTAAATGTCCAGGGTCTTCTGCTTCCTGCACTGAAGTTTGTTGAACCGGCAACTACGATGGAATTATCTGTGTCATCAATTAGAAAATCAAAAGGTTTGTCATATCCTGTTGTTGCAGAAAAACTGCGGGACCACAACATCGTTCCAGTTGCATCCGTGCTTATGAGATTTGCCGGTCTTCCAAAATAATATATACCCTGCGGATCCTCTGTTTCGGTGAGCAGTACAAAACCACCATTTGGTTTTTCCTTAATTTTTATTCCTTCTTCTTCATAACTGAAATCTATAACGGAATAATAAATTTTTGTCCACATCACATTAAATAATGAATCCGTTTTTACTAACAGAATATCATTTGTGTAATTAAGAATTTCATTTCCCTGGTTATCGTATTCACTCCATGGAGTATGATATACAGATCCAACCATGGCATAACCACCATCTGCAGTAGCAATCATATTACGGAAAACGGCAGGGCCTACAGTCTCATCATAATCATAAAAATGACTGAATGATACCTGTGCTATAGAAATAGCCGGTATGAAAAGGAACAACCATATTATTTTTTTCATCCTTCACATTTCAAAGGTGACAGTCAATTTAAAAAAACTGTACACATCCTGATGATTATTTTGGCTAACAAGGCTAATATCGAGATGAAGTATCTGCTTTTACAGTTTTATCATGACCGAGCGCACGCATTACAGGTGAAGCAGTGAAGTCAATCAGGCCGAAGGAACTGATGTTGACCGGATTTTTTGTCCATGTTTCAATGGAATTCCTGTGGTTTACTGCTATATAATAAGAGTGACCTGCATAGGCTGCCGGAACAGAAATGATTGCAATGCCATTGGTACCAACCACAGTATTGAAGTTTCCATTGCTGGCATAAGGTGGAATAGTATCATGAAAACTGAATGTTACTGAATCAGCACGAAGAGAATCAGCAGACATATTATTCAGAAACAGTGATGCAACATTGCCCGGATAAGTATACATTCCTTCTATATATATTTTAACTGCAAGTAATCCATCAGGGAAAATATTAACTACCATCTGATCTGTGTCTGACAGGTTACAGGGTGCAACATCTGTTGAATGCAATGTAAGTGTTACAGCACCATTAACTATATCCGATGAACCAGGAGTATACACTGCATTGAGCAGCGAATTATTATTAAATGTTCCGTTGCCGGAAGTAGTCCAGAAATTAGCAGAAGCATTCTCTGCAAAACCATCGAGTGTCACTGTTTGTCCGGCTACAATATCATCATCAGGTCCGGCATCAGCAATTGCATGTTCAATAAAAGTAATCAGCACTGCATCATTTGCAGAAGAGTTACATGGACTCACTCCATCAACAGCTACAAAAAGATTTACACTTCCTGTAATATAATCACCAGGACCAGGTATATATATAGTTGAAGCAGTATTAGGGTTGAAGAAAAATCCATCTCCATCAGTATCCCATAAAATAAAAGAAGAATTTGCCACTGATGCATTTACAGAAACTGTATTACCGGTACACACTTGTTGATTGGCACCTGCATTTACAGAAGGATTCGGACTAATGATAGTAGATCCATTTGCAAAAAATGCATTACATGGAGAATTTCCCAATACTGTGAAGGTAAATGCAACACTACCGGAAGCAATATCCAGCGGGCCTGGAGTATATGCTGGTTTTGTGGAAGAAGGATTATCAAAAGAACCATCTCCTGCAGATGACCAGTTTACTGTTTGAAAATTTGCTACAGATGCATTCAGTGTAATTTTATTTCCGGCACAGCTTGTTGATGGAACATTAATACTGAATACAGGTGCAGGCGTGATTATAACATTTACAGCATTAGAAGTATTGACATTGCATGGTGAAGTTGCATCAGCAATGAGAGTAAGCGTTACAAAACCATTTGATAAATCTGCAGCACTTGGATTATAATCACTGACAAGATCATTGGGTGATGTAAAACTTCCACTACCTGAAGTAGACCAGTGCAGATCATTATAAAATTCCACATCAGCAGTAACAGTAATGGTTGTGTTGGAACAATAAGAGCCACCACCTGTAATAGAATGAATAACCGGAGGCTGCTGAATGAAAACCTGTTTTGTATCAACTTTAATACCCTGGCAAGGACTTACACCTTGTGCAGATAAACTTATTGAAACAACTCCTGCATTTAGATCATCAATACTGAAAGTATAATTAGTAGTAACACTATTTGGATTTGAAAAAGTTCCGGTTCCATTACCTGTCCAGTTGACTGAAGAATATCCTGAAAGCTGTAAAGCACTTAATGAAATTGTTCCTCCACTTGAACAAACAATTGTATCATTTCCCAGATTAACAAGAGCACCAGGGGAAGCAGAATTGAAAAGTTTTAATGTATCATAAACGGTATTAAAACATTGTGTGGAGACACCACGTAATACTAAATTTACAAATGATTGAAGTCGATCATTTGTTCCGGGAGTATATATAGCTGTAAGTGATGCAGGATCATCGAATGTACCATCGCCGGATGTTGTCCATAAATAACTGGTGAATAAAAATGCCTGTGCTGTCATTGCAATAGATTGCTCTGCGCTGCAGATTGTTTTATCAGCTCCTGCATATATAGAATCAGGAATAATAGAGAGCACTAATGTATCTCGTGATGCTCCACAAACACCAACAGGATCATTTGTAGATAGAATCAATTGTACACTACCTGATGATTTATCATTTAAACCCGGAGTATAACTGGTGCTTAATGATGCTGCATTAGCAAAAGTACCATCACCTGTTGAAGACCATGCAGTACTTCCCGCTACACCCTGCACAGTACCATTTACAGGAAAGGTTGGAAATAAACTGTAGCATATTGTCTGATCTGCTCCTGCATTAGCAACAGCATTTCTATCACTTAATTCAATAACATGAACATAAAAACTTGCACTGGTTGTAGTAGCATATCCATCAACCATTATATAATAAGTTACAGTAGGTGTTAAACAAAATACCGTCATGTATGAATTAAATAAAGAACCTGTTGAATCATCATTTGCACCAAGTCGGATTGCATTTCCATTTGTAAGATCAGCACAATTTGCTGCACTGAATAATGCTACCTGCGAATCAAAAGTACCTGCTGTACCGTTTACACGGAATGCATAACTTCCGGTGCCTGTTGGAGGAACTGTAAACTTAAACCATACAGTATGACTTGCCTGTGGAGCAGGTTCACCGGAACACCAGTTTCCCTGAGCAGTGCATGTTCCGGCAGGAATTGCAGGATCACCAAGTTGTGATGTTGCGTTAGTATTATTAAAAGGACTGTTCACACCTAAATTAATAACTGTAGCATTACATGCATTATCATTTGCAGGTGCCTGAGCAGATGCACGTGCACACGCTAACAATAACAAAACGAGTACAAGAAGTAATGTAAATAAATGGTCGCCATTAAATTCCGGCTCTCTCCTTCTTCTTAAGGCAATAACTTTAGCTCTACTCATTATAAGAAATAATTAAAGTTGATTAATAGTAATTATTTGGAATCATCACACACAAAAAAGTGCATTTGCCCCCGCAAGATACATTATTAGGATGAAACAAAAAAATTAAAACTGAGGGGAAAAACGGTTCGAAAATCTTGTTTTAAAAAAGGATAATCAGCCTAGAAATTCGAAGATTCCTGCAGCACCCTGACCGGTTCCTACACACATGGTCACCATGCCATATTTTTGTTTTCTTCTGCGTAATTCATTTATTACCTGAACAGTTAATTTCCCTCCGGTACAACCAAGCGGATGCCCAAGTGCAATTGCACCTCCATTTACATTAATAATTTCCGGATTGAGATCAAGAGTTCGGATTACTGCTAGTGATTGCGAGGCAAAAGCTTCATTCAATTCGATCAGATTGATGTCTTCTTTTTTCATCCCGGCACGTTTCAATGCAGCGGGAATTGCTTCAACAGGACCAATACCCATAATCCTTGGTTCAACTCCTGCAACTGCATAAGAAACGAATCGTGCAATCGGTTGCACATTTAGTTTTTTGAGCATCTTTTCCGATACAATTAATAAAAATGCAGCACCATCACTTGTTTGTGAGGAGTTACCTGCAGTTACTGATCCTATTGAATCGAATACAGGTTTTAATGTTGCCAATTTTTCAATTGATGTATCAGCACGCGGACCTTCATCTGTATCAACTATTGTTGTTTTCTTTTGTTTTTTTTCCTTTTGATCGAGATAAATTTCTTCCACATTGAAAGGAACTATTTCATCTTTAAAAAAACCTTTCTCAATTGCATTCACTGCTTTAAGATGCGACTTCAGCGAAAATGCATCCTGATCTTCGCGACTGACTTTATATTCTCTTGCAACGGCTTCTGCAGTGAGACCCATTCCCCAGTAATAGTCCGGATTATTTTTCGACACTTCATAATTCGGAACAATGCGCCATCCACCGAATGGAATGGGTGACATACACTCCACTCCACCTGCAATAATACAATCAGCCAAACCGGATTTTATTTTTGCAGCAGCAATTGCAATAGTTTCTAAACCGGAAGCACAATATCTGTTCACCGTCATGCCCGGAACTTTTACTGTGTTAAGTCCCATGAGTGAAATCATACGACCGATATTTAATCCCTGTTCTGCTTCAGGTGTTGCATTACCTGCAATTACATCATCTATTTCTTCCTTATCCAATGAAGGAACTGATGCAACCAGTTTTTGAATAACTGCTGCAGCAAGATCATCAGGACGTGTGAAACGAAACTGTCCGCGTGGTGCTTTACCAATAGCTGATCGGAAACCGGAAATTATATATGCTTCTGACATAGAATTTAACTTAAATTGAAATTAATAATCTGATTGATGATCAACCAGGATATATATC
>JBDTVD010000144.1:0-8453 GCA_040007375.1 Bacteroidota bacterium
AGTAAAACAGATTCTACTTTACCTTCAGCAGCAATACAGTAATCAGAAATAATTTCTGCATTTTTTATAAATGGAATAACAGCAACAGGAACCAATCCTACATCTGCATCACCATCAATTAAACGCTGTGCACATTTTGCAGGGTTATCATAAGTAACCTCCATTTGATTTCTTAGTGTACTGTTTTCAATACCAAATGCAAATGGTTTTGAATTAAGATAAGATACAACAGATACTTTCACTTTCTCCTCCAACATCAATTCAGAATTTTATATAGAAGCTCACGTAACAAATCTCCTTCTTCAACAGAAGCACTGTCAATACCTTTTGATTTCAAATCATATTCGCGGAGCAAACTGATAATACCAACAGACTTTGACAGATTAAAATTGCGTGCTGCAATATCATAATCACCAATAAAAAAAGGATTTACTCCCAATGCTGCAGCTGCTGCACCTTTCGAACGGTCGGTTAGTGAATGATACAACAACACTTTTGTAAAAAAGGAATATAATGTTCCGATAGTAACTACCAGTGGATTTGCTTTTGTATTTGATTTAAAATAATTAGCAATGCGAAAAACTTTTTCTCCCTGGCGTTTTGCCAAAGCAGTATTTAATTCAAATACATTAAAGTCTTTACTGATACCAATATTCTGTTCAATCTGCAGCACATCAATTTCGGCCCCTTTAGCAACATTCAGTAAAAGTTTATCACATTCATTAGCAACTTTGGAAAGATCAGAACCTAAATAATCAGCAATCAATTGTGCAGCAGGAATTTTTATTTTCACACCACGATGCTGAAGATAACTACTCACCCAATCCGGAATTTTATTATCATATATTTTCTTCGATTCAAAAATAACAGCATGCTTTTGCAACGACTTATAAAATTTTGTGCGCTTGTCAACTGTATCGTACTTATAACAAAAAACCAGAACTGTACTTGTTGAAGGATTTAACATATAATTTAACAATGGATCAGGATCCGACTTTCCCATTTCCTTCTTAAAATATTTTAAATCCTGCGCTTCCTTAACAATAACAACAGAATAATTTGCCATCATCGGATATCTCTTCGCTGTAGAAAGTAAAGCCAGAGTTTCTGTTTCGCGGCCATAGAGAATAGTCTGATTAAACTCCTTCTCCATTTCATCCAATACATTTTTCTCCAGGTAATCACTCAGCTCATCAATATAATAAGCTTCTTCACCCTGAAGAAAATAAATTGGACTATATATTTTATTTTTAAGATCACGAATGATCTCATCAAAACCTTTATCTGCCATTTATCAGAACCGAAGGTGCTTAACCGTTAAACCATTATTGATAAGTTCATTAATTGAAGCAATACCAATTTTTAAATGATCTTCCACAAAATGTGTTGTTACTTTCTTATCACTTTCCGCAGTTTTTATTCCTTCAGAAATCATGGGCTGATCACTAACAAGCAACAAAGCACCACATGGAATCTGGTTGGCAAAACCTGTTGTAAAAATAGTTGCAGTTTCCATATCAATACCCATGCAACGTGTGCGTTCCAGATATTTTTTAAAATTATTATCATGTTCCCAAACTCTTCTGTTTGTTGTATAAACAGTACCTGTCCAGTAATCACGGTTGAAATTTCTGATAGTTGTAGAAACAGCTTTCTGTAAACTGAATGCTGGCAATGCAGGAATTTCCGGAGGAAGATAATCGTTTGAAGTTCCTTCACCACGAATAGCTGCAATAGGTAAGATCAGATCTCCGAGTTTATTCTTCTTTTTTAATCCTCCGCACTTTCCTAAAAAAAGACAGGCTTTAGGATGAATAGCACTAAGAAGATCCATTATTGTTGCTGCATTGGCGCTACCCATTCCGAAATTAATAATTGTAATTTCCTTCGCTGTAGCATTTGGCATCGGACTTTCCATCCCATTCACTTTTACCTTATTCCATTTTGCAAACAGATTTACATAATGCTGAAAGTTAGTGAGTATTATATATTGACCAAAACTGTCCAGTGGCTGACCTGTATACCGAGCAAGCCAGTTCTCAACAATATCTTTTTTCGATTTCATATAGTGATTAACTAAGGCTTCAAAGATAAAACTTGCAGTAATGGATATCAACAACTGTTGGTAACACTTTACCATTGTTATATTTGGGGCGTGGAATTACCTCCTTTAAACCTTCCCACTGCCAGTTTCCGAATAATGGAGACGGCAGGAAGCTCACAGATTTATGATACCATAAGGAAACGATTTGTTACACTTACTCCTGAAGAATGGGTAAGGCAGAATTTTTTGAATTTCCTGGTTACAGAAAAACAATATCCTGCATCACTCATTGGTGTTGAAATGCTGGTAAGAGTAAATCAGATGTCGCAGCGGGCAGATATTGTAGTTTATAACAGAGATGGAAAACCCTGGTTAATTGTTGAGTGCAAATCACCTGCAATTAATTTAAATGAAGAAGTTTTTTACCAGGCTGCCCGTTATAACAGTGTGTTGAAAGTACCTTATATCGCAGTTACAAATGGTATGGAACATTACTGTTTATTTTTTAATGGAAAGTCATTTGATTACATGGACAATCTACCGGATTTTGATCAATAACCGCTGCAGCAAATTAACTACCTTTGTTCAGCTGATCTTAAACTGACTACCACTCACTGATGGAATATATTTTTTTAATTACCGGAATAATTGTCGGATTAATTGCCGGATATCTTTTTGCAAAATCAAAATTTTTTAAACCCGCCGGAATTGATCCTGCAGCATTTAATCAGATTGATAAAGAAAAAGGAATTCTGGAACAACAACTTCATTCCCTGCAACAGCAAAATGAACAGTTGAAAGAAGAAGCAAAGAAACAGTTGAGTGAAGTCATCCGCATTAACAGTGAACTGATGCAATGGAAAACAGAACATAAAAACCTGGATGAAAAACTCAATTCACAAAAGAAAGAAATGGAGGAGCTGCATGTTCAGTTTAAACAACAGTTTGAAAATATTGCAAATAAAATTGTACATGATAATTCGCAGCGCATACAACAACAGCATAAAGAAAAACTGGATGATGTACTTAATCCGTTAAAAGAAAAAATTGAAAAATTTGAAAACCGTGTAAAAGAAACACATGAAGAGAGGATTCGTGAACATCAGTCGTTAAAAGAACAGATTGTTCAGTTACAGTTACTCAATAAAACCATTGGTGATGAAGCAAGAAATTTAACATCAGCATTAAAAGGCCAGACAAAAACACAAGGGAACTGGGGAGAATTAATATTGGAAAAAGTATTGATGCGTTCGGGATTAACAAAAGGTCGTGAGTATGAAATACAGTCAAGCATGACAAATGAAGATGGCCGCAGACTGCAACCGGATGTAGTTATTAATCTTCCTGACAATAAACATCTTGTTGTTGACAGTAAAGTTTCATTGATTGCTTATGAAAGATTTTATAATACAGAAGATGAAACAGAACGTGCATTATTTCTGAAAGAACATTTGAATTCATTAAGACGACATATTAAAGATCTTGGCGCGAAAAACTATCAGCAGCTTTATCAATTAAACACATTGGATTTTGTTTTATTATTTATTCCTGTTGAACCGGCATTTGCATTAGCTGTTGAAAATGATCCGGAACTTTTTAATGATGCTTTTGAAAAGAATATTGTTATCGTTACCACCTCTACCTTACTGGCAACATTGCGTACCATTGCAAGTATCTGGCGCATTGAATTACAAAACAGGAATGCCATGGAAATTGCCCGGCAAAGTGGTGATATGTATGATAAATTTGTGGCTCTATTTGAAGATCTCACTGTGGTAGGTAACAGATTAAAGTCGACAACCACTTCCTACGAAGATGCTATGAAAAAATTATATACAGGCAACGGGAATTTAATACGCCGAGTAGAAAAAATTAAGCAACTGGGAGTGAAAACGACAAAATCACTTCCTCAGGCATTACTTGATCGTGCGGATGACATAGATGAAATTACAGATGCAAAAAATGAATCGTAATATAGTATTAATTTTCTTTTTGCTGGTTGCATCCTGTGCTACCGATAATAAATTCAGTACTACTGATTTTGCATCTCAATACAAAAACCTGTTGCTGGAACCTTCGTTTCGTACGTACATAACAGGCAATGATTCTGCAACTCTTTTATTTGAACTGAATCGTGATGGATTATTGTTTATGAGAAATGAAAATGGAGTATTCAATTCCTCTGTTGTTTTTTCACTGCTAAATTATAATAACGATCGCACCAAAACTGTATTCGACAGCACCAACAGGATGATCTCCATAAATTATGATAGCATAAATAACACCATAAGAGGAACACTGAATTTCAGAACCTGCAGATGCATCAACTATATAAAAATTAAAATTACTGATGTAAACAGAAACCAGGATTATATATATGGTTTAACTATCGACAACAGGATTAATGGATCTTCTGCACAATTTAACATTACAGATAATTTCGGCGAAGACCTGATGAGCACCATCCTGCAAGCAGGAACTTCTGTAAATATTATTCCTCCATCCGGCAGTACTAAATTATATATGAGAGGATATTTCAGAGATTATCCTTTAGCACTTCCACCCTTCAGCGTAACCAATCCACCTGTATTTGATCTGCATTCTGATTCACTTGCAATTATAGATAATACAGGGTTGGAAGGAATTAATTTCAGTAAAGAAGGACTTTATTTATTCCAGCCAGATACCAACAGCAATGAAGGCTTTGCGATTTTATGTACTGGTGAAGATTTTCCAGCTTTTACAACAGCAGATCAACTCATAGATGCACTCCGGTATCTTACTACGCGAAAGGAATATGAAAAACTTATTGCAAGTAATGAAAAGAAAAAATCTGTTGATGAATTCTGGCTGGAAAAAGCGGGCAATAACGAACGTGGAAGAAAATTAATAAGAGTTTATTATGGAAGAGCGCATGATGCAAATGTTCATTTTACTTCTTACCTTGATGGCTGGAAAACGGACCGTGGAATGACCTATATAATATTCGGACCTCCGAACTCTGTTTACCGCACACAAAATTCGGAAACCTGGACGTATCATTTTTCTGATGGTCTTCCGGCAAGCAGATTTATATTTACCAAAATGCAGAATCCGTTTTCAGGCAATGACTATGTATTGCAACGTGGACCTGAATTACAAAACATCTGGTACATGGCTGTTGACAGCTGGCGTGCCGGACGTATTGTTGGTGACTATTAATTTTCTAGTTTTATCGCCACAACAAATGGAAGAACATCTTATTTATGGAACGCGTGCGGTTATAGAAGCGATAACTGAGGACCGCGAAATTGAACGATTATATATACAGCGTGGAATCAACAATCCTCTCATCAACGAACTGCGCGCACTGTTAAGAGAAAAAGAGATTGTTTATCAGCAGGTGCCAGTTGAGAAACTTAACCGTATTGCTTCCGGAAATCACCAGGGTGTGGTGGCTTATATTTCCAGCGTTATATATCGTAAAATCGAAGACCTTCTTCCTGATATATATTCAGCAGGAGAAGTGCCGGTTTTATTGATGCTTGACAGAGTAACAGATGTACGTAATTTTGGTGCTATAGCCAGATCTGCATTGTGTTGTGGTGTACATGCGCTTATTATTCCAACAAGAGGAAGTGCACAGATTACCGGTGATGCAATTAAAACTTCTGCAGGTGCACTGCATACAATTCCTGTTTGCAGAGAAAATAATCTCAAGACCACTTTAGATTATCTTACCGAATCAGGATTACAGGTAGTAGCCTGCACAGAAAAAGCAACAGAATATATATACGATGTTGACCTCACTGTTCCTGTGGTTATCATTATGGGATCTGAAGAGAATGGGATATCGCAGGAGTACCTGAGAAAAACAACAACGAAAGTAAAAATACCTATTGTGGGTAGCATCGGTTCATTTAATGTGTCAGTTGCTACGGGAATGATACTTTATGAAACTGTACGACAAAGATTAAAATCATAAATCATCGTGAATAATCTCACAGTTGCACAAAAATGGATTCTTGCAGTAACACTCATCGTTGGTGCATCATTACGCTTTTATAATTTCAGTGACTGGTCACTTTCCAATGATGAATTAAGTGCACTAAACAGATTACGATTTACTACTTTTCATGAAGTTATTGAACAGGGTGTTAAGTTGAACGACATGCATCCTCCCGGAGTGCAGTCATTCCTTTATACATTAACGAAGATGGCAGGCAATGATGTTGGTGTAGTCCGTTTACCCTTTGTGATAATGGGTATCTTTTCCATACTTGCTTTTTTCCTGGTTGCTGACAGATGGATCAGAAGAGAAGGATCATTAGCAGCGACAGCCTTATTCTCCGGACTTATTTTCCCGATATTATATAGTCAATTAGCAAGACCATACAGTCCCGGAATACTTTTCAGTTTACTCACCGTATATTTTCTTACCAGGATAGTATATACAAATTCATCCGATAAAAATGAAACCATCAATTATGGAGCACTCGTTGGTTTTATTCTCTGCGGCTCCATTTCCATGTATATACATTATTTCTCATTTTTATTTATTGGAATTGCAGGAATCACATTTTTATTTCTTGCCAAACCAAAAATCAGAATTGCCCTGCTTATTTCCGGACTGGTTATGATGGCTTTATATATTCCTGCTATTCCAGTTCTCACTTATCAAATGAGCATTGGTGGATTGGGTGGTAGTGAAGGCTGGCTTGGACCTCCTGAGAAGGATGCATTTCTTAAACTCATTTTTTTTATTTTTAATGAGAGTTATATTTTGATAGCGTTGGTGTTTGTTAGCTGGATAATATCCATTCTTCTATCTTCAAAAATAAAAACCAGGAATACTTTCCGGCCGATTGCATTGCTATTCTTCCTTCTGCCATTCCTCATTGCCTTCTTTTATTCAATTTTCCGAAATCCTGTATATCAACATTCCATAATGATATTCAGTTTTCCTTTTTTGTTGATATATATATTTTCTTATACACCAATGTTGAAGGAGAAAACACTTACCATTCTTTGCACATTCATTCTTTGCATTACTGCACTCAGTACCATCGCCGAAAAAAGATTTTATCATACCATTTATTTTGGTGTATTTAAAGATATTGCTGAAGATGCAGTGGAATCAGGAAAAAAGTATGGCACCAGTAACATTACCTATGCAACAAATGTTTTAATGCCTTATTATATTGATTATTACCAGGAGAAACTGCAAGCTGATATTAAATATAAATTATACAGTTGTAATACAGCAGAAGGACTTGAAAAACTGAATACTATTGCTTCCACATCAACCACAGAATTATTCAGTTATTCATGGTCAAACACTGCAGATCCTTTTGAAACAGATCAGATCATCAGTCGATATTTCCCATACAAAGTAAAACAGGTTAATTATTTTAATTCAGGGTACCGTTTATATAGCAGAGATTCTACAAAAGGAAATGCAGCACAATATAAGTTTACCTATTTAAACGACTACGAATCTGTTCAGACATCCGGTGATTCAGTAATGCTTACTGCTGAAAAATCGCATTCAGGTAATCATTCCGTTTTATATAATCCGGAGAATGAGTTCGGCCCTGGTTTTAAAAAAAATATTTCAGAAACAGCTATCCAGGAAAGAGATATTGTCTGGATACAATTATGGGTTTATGTTGCAGACACAACTGTTGATGGAAATCTTGTTTTTCAAATTGATGCCGACAATAAATCAGTTTTATGGAGAGGAGCATCATTGAAGTCATATATAAAGAAGGTTAATCAATGGACTCTTGTTTACCTGGCATGTCAGATTCCGGAAGCTACCCCATCTCAATCCACTATTTCCGCATATTTCTGGAATTCAGGAAAGAAGAAAATATATACAGACGATTTTTCGCTTCGTGTTTTGCGTTGAAATAAAATCAACTTAGAAATTCCATCCAAAGGTGAACATCAGTCGGTGGTCACGGTATTTTGAAGTAACACCAACAGGAACATTATTTATTGCATACACACCATTAAATGCTCCCCATTGCGTAAAACTATAACCTGTATCAAAATAAAAGTTTTTATCTCTGAAACCTATTCCACCATTAATATTAATTCTTGACTGATCAGTTTCATCACTCGTATTTACATTAGATGCAAATGGAGTTCCTGACATACCACCACCAATTCTGAATCGCAATTTATCAACCCGAAGCTCACCTCCTATTCTGAAATTATGTGATGCAGCATATTTTGACTGAATAGTTTTATTTACATCAACAAAATCACTTT
This sequence comes from Bacteroidota bacterium, assembly GCA_040007375.1. Classification (GTDB taxonomy): domain Bacteria; phylum Bacteroidota; class Bacteroidia; order AKYH767-A; family OLB10; genus JANOXC01. The sequence continues at coordinate 8,300 of JBDTVD010000144.1, forward strand.
GAAACTGATCATCTTTAGGTGAAACATCGGAAGCTGAATAATCAACATATTCATACTCTACTCCGACCAAACCGTATTTTCCTATCACAAAACCAAGACTACCAATTGCACGAAAAGGAGTTGTAATATCATATTCAAACGGTAAAAAATCAGG
>JBDTVD010000145.1:0-8370 GCA_040007375.1 Bacteroidota bacterium
TATATATTATATGTATTGAGTTTTACTTCTTATTATGTGTTGGTTCTTTTTCCGTGGTTCAATTTGCAGTATGATTATATGATTTCATTTGCGATGATGTTCACCATTTATTTTCTTGCATGGTTTGGATATTTACAGCCGGGAGTTTTTAAAGGATTTTCTATCGGTGAAACTATGCAGCAGCAATTGCAGCAACAGAAATACAGGAACTCTGCTCTCACACCAGATATCTCTGACACTATTGCAGAACGTTTACAGCAATTAATGAATGAAGATAAATTGTATCGTGAAAATGATTTAGGACTGGAGAAACTGGCATCACTTACAGGAACTGCAAAGCATCATCTTTCACAGGTTATCAATGAAAAACTGGGTGTCAGCTTTTTTGAATATATAAATACACTCCGTATAAAGGAAGCTCAGGAATTACTTTCTGAAACAAAAAGATCACAGTTAAACATTAGTGAAGTGGCTTTCCAGGTTGGTTTTAACAATAAGGTTTCCTTCAACAGCACCTTTAAAAAAATTACAGGAATGACACCTTCTGAATTCCGTAAGAAGAAAGTCATCAGTGATGAAATTAATAATTCATTGAATTGATAATGTAAAGTGGTAAATGTTTATCGGATTTTACCTGTAATGATTCTTCATGGGTTTTATTTACTGAAAAATAAAATCTATGAAACCAATCTTACTTTATTGCCTGTTACTTTTTTCTGCTACTGCATATTCACAGGGAAATTTTGTTTTGCAAACAGATACTGCAAATCCAATTAACACTTTCAGCAATGCCGGAACCTACAGAGGTTGTGCATGGGCTGATATTAATAATGACGGGCTGATAGATTTTCATGCTGCCCCGAATTACTTATTTATGAATATGGGAGGAGGACAATTTACATCTGTTCCTAATCCTATGTTTCCGAATAATCCTTTGGGCACTGGTCCGGCAAGCACTTCATGGGCCGACTATGATAATGATGGTGACATTGATTGTTTTATTGGCGCGCGTAAATCACGTTTATATAGAAATGATGGAACAGGACAGTTTACTTTGGATTCAACCATGTATGCAACATCGGGAGATTATCTTGCATGGTCAGCTGCGATGGGAGATATTAATAATGATTCACGAATGGATGTCTGCCAGGTGTATGCAAATGGTTTTTTTCCGGGAACTACTCCTACTCCATGCTTCTTACAAATACAGGATGTAAATGGAATATTAAATAATATAACAGGTTATGCATTTACCGATTCACTGGCTGCATATACAGTTCCTTATTTCAGCGATTTTGATCTGGATGGTGATATGGATTTATTTGTTGCAAGCGGCCCTGCAGGAACACCTGGTTTTGATTATTGTTATCGTAATTTAAAAATGGAAACCGGTGTTGATACACTGGAAAGAATTTTCAACACACTTTTTGCATCACAGAAACAAGATGGACAGTGTTATAATTTTATTGATTATGATAATGATGGTGACATGGATTTATGCTTAACGAATTACAACGGAGCACCAACACGTTTTTATAAAAATGATAATGGTACGTACAATTCACTAACACTTCCATTCACAACCACAACTGTAAACCTTGCTAATTGCTGGGGAGATTATGATAATGATGGTGACCTTGATGTAATTATTACCAACGATGGAGGATTGGTAAAATATTATCGCAATGATGGCAATTCTGTTTTCACATCTGTAAATCTGAACTTAACTACTAAAGCTGGTGGTGCAGGTGCATCTAATTGTGATTATGATAATGATGGTGATCTTGATTTATTTATTATGGGAACAGGAACTGCAAAAGGATTATATAAAAATGATTCTCTTGCATATGGAAACAACTGGGTGAATATTAAATGCACAGGAACAACATCCAACAAAAGTGCAATCGGAACCATTGTAAAAATTAAATCAGTGATTAATGGTCAGTCGGTTTGGCAATTGAGAGAAATAAATGCCATGAACAGTTTTATGGGACATAATGATCTGCGTGTTCATTTTGGTTTAGGTAATGCAACTTTAATTGATTCTGTTATTATTCATTATCTCAATGGAGGAACAGAAATTTTCACTGGTGTTTCTGCAAATACTTTTTATTCAAACACAGAAGGAAGTGGAATACTCAGTGCAATTACTTCTATTAAAGAAAAAGAAAATCCTGCATTTACTTTTACAGCTTATCCCAATCCTGCAGGATCATATCTGTTAATTAAAAATAAAAACCAGGAAAATATTTCTTCTGACTATCAACTATACAACACATCAGGAATTATTTTAAAAAGTGCATCATTAGAAAATGATACTACAACTATCAATACTGCATCTCTTCCTTCAGGAATTTATTTCATTTGTATCAAAGCAAAAAACTACTATCAGAATATTAAGTTCATTAAAGAATAAATATTCTCCGTTCTTATTTAAAACAGCAACGCCGGAAGATTTCCCGGCGTTGTTGTTTTTAAAAGGATATTAATTATGCTCCTCTTTGTTTTTCTTTGTATTTGGTAATCTGCTTTCGTAGTGCCTCCACTGCATTGTCTGTTGCTTCTTCAAAACTCTTACAACGCTCCTTTGCAAAAAGTGTTTTTCCGGGAGTGTTAACTCTGATTTCCGCAACTTTATTTTCTGCATTTTCTGATTTATCCAAACGAAGGAAAACTTCGCTGTCAATGATGTCCTCGTAAAACTGACGTAGTTTATCTACCTTTTCTTCAACAAACGTTAACAGTTTTTGGTCGGCATCAAAATGGATGGATTGAACTTTCACTTTCATAGCTATATTATTTAGTAAAATTATTATGCTTTAGGGAAGGCCTGCTTATATATATCTTTCAGTTTTTCTATGGTGTTATGCGTATACACCTGCGTTGCTGCCAGACTGCTGTGGCCTAATAATTCTTTTATGGCGTTTATATCGGCGCCTTTGTTTAACAATGCTGTTGCAAATGAGTGACGAAGAATATGTGGACTCTTTCTGGTATTGGTGATTTCACTATGACTGCTCAGCTCGCCGCGCACCAGTCTGTAAACGAATTTTGGATACAATTGGTTTCCTTTATCATTCACAAAAAACCACATACTTTCTTTTTCTATTTCTGCTAAATAATGATGCCTGATCTGAAGATATTCTTCCAGTCTTTTTTTAAATGGAATGGTGATAGGAATCTGGCGTACTTTATTTCTTTTTCCTGTAACAGTTACTGTAAGATTGTAAAGATTTACATCAGCAATACGCAATCCTATCAACTCTGAAAGACGAACGCCTGTCATATAAAAAAACTCCAGTATTAAATGATTACGTACTGCAGCATAACTGGTTTCATCTACAACATCATCCAGCACAATATCCATTCTTTTCTCATCAACAAATTCAGGCAGTCGTTTAGAAGTTTTTGGTGCCTGAATTTTAAGCATCGGATTAGCAGTAATTATTTTTTCTCTCTGAAGAAAACGAAAGAATGTGCGCAACGTTGTGATCTTCCTGTTAACAGAACGTGAATTTAATTTCTGTTCTATCATTGACACTACCCAGGAGCGGATGAGAAGATGATTCGCCATTTCCAGATCACTCATCTGGTATTGTGTCTGCAGATAATCTAAAAACTGAATCAGGTCGGATTTATAAGCTGTAACAGTATGAGCTGAAAAACGCTTTTCAAATTGTAAATGGGCACAGAATCGTTCGATTAACTTCACACTTACGGAAATAGAAGTATAAAAGTACGATAGAATGAAGCCGGAACCAATGCAAAGTGCTTTTATTTTTAAGTGGTAAAAAGTTCAAAACTCTCTCAACTAAAAAAATAATGTGAGTAGATGAGCCTCCTGAAAACAAAAAAGCCGGACAAAAGTCCGGCTCATCTATGCTTCAACTGGTTATCAGAGAATTTCCTGACTGTTTAATCCAGCTTTGTAAATTGCTTTTTTAACGGTAGTACGACGCGTAATGGATGGTTTTTCAAATGCCTGACGTGAACGCAATTGTTTTACAACCCCTGTTTTTTCAAATTTCTTTTTGAATTTCTTTAACGCTTTATCTATTGTTTCGTTTTCTTTAATGGGAACAATGATCATATCTGTATACCTCCTTTAATTGGGATGGCAAATGTAGAAAGAAATCCTTCACCTGCAAATATAAATAGCTGCCCATTTTAAGAACCACCGGAAAGCTCTCTGCGGAAATCGAGCAATGTCCTTTCATAAAGCGGTTTTAATTCGTGAACATGTTGTTCCATCTCTCTGTTATCGCCGTTTTTCCCTTTGATTTCAAGCAACCGGAACAGTTCGGCCAGCTTCTTAGCTCCTACATTTAAACAGGTGCCTTTCAGTTTATGTGCAGTTTGCCACAGTTTGGTAGTATCGCCTTCTGTAACAGCTTCTTCAATTTCATAAATACCAGAAGGAACCTGTTTTTCAAATAAGGTGATTACCTGGTTTACAAAAGCAGCATCTGTTTTCGCAGCAATATCCCGCAAACGCTGAATAGCACCAGGATCCAGAACCGGGAACGACTTCAGTGTTTCTTCCAGTTTACCATTGGATTCCGGTAGTGGAATTTCCTTTTCCTTTACAGCAGCTGACTTGCTTTTGCTGTTTCCTGACCATTTTTTTATCATGCGCTGTATGTCTTCTATTAGTACAGGTTTAGTAACATAATCATCAACGCCTGCATCAAAACAGCGTCGTTTATCATCGTCGGAAGTAAAACCTGTCATACATATTACAACAGGTCCGTTTTTTCCATATTTGTGGATAATATTTTTAGTGGCTTCCAGTCCGTCCATTTCCGGCATCTGCACATCCATAAAAACCACATCATACATTTCTTTTTCCAGGTGATCCAAAACTTCCTTTCCATTAAAAGCTGCATTGGCTTTATAACCTAATTGCTTCAGAATATTCACCATCAGCAACTGATTTACATCATTATCTTCTGCAACAAGAATCTGCATGGGATATCTGTTGGAGAGATTGGTATCCACTTCAAATGCCTGCTGATCTAAATCTGTTTGCGGCATTACACCTTCAGTAACAGGAATGTGAAAATAAAACCTGCTGCCTTTTCCTTTTTCACTCTCCACACCAATAATTCCTCCCATCAGTTCAACAATTCTTTTACTGATGATAAGTCCTAAACCTGATCCACCAAATTTTCCATACGTGGTGGTATCTGCCTGTTCAAATTCATTAAACAAACGATTTGTTTCTTCTGCTGTCATTCCTATTCCGGAATCCTCTACGCTAAAAAGTATTCCTTCTTTATCACGAAATTTTTGTGATACTGCACTGATCTTTACAAATCCTGATGGTGTAAATTTTAATGCATTACCAACGAGGTTCACAAGCACCTGTCGTAATCTTGCTTTATCACCCACAACAACTGCAGGAACAGATGATGCAATTTCTTTCTCCAGTAATAAATTTTTTTCTGTGGTTTTATAAGAAAGTATGTCTATCGTTTCATTAATTACTTTTTCTACTTTAAATGGTGCAGATTCCAAATGCATCTTGTCTGCTTCAATGCGTGAGTAATCCAGCACTTCATTAATCACCTGCAATAATGCATCACCACTAACACGTATTTTGCTCAGCAGATTCTGTTGTTCATCATCCAGTCGTGTTGTGCGCATCAACTCCGTCATTCCTATCAAACCATTTAACGGTGTTCTGATTTCATGACTCATTGTTGCAAGAAAACGTGATTTTGCTTCTGTTGCTTTTTCAGCAGTAGAACGTGCTTCCTGCAATTCTTTTTCATAAGCAGTTTGTGCAGTTACATTACTTGCGAAATAACTTAAACCGGTTATCAGTTTATGTACACCTGAATATACAGGATGCAACGACACTTCATAATACTCTTCTCTTCCACCGGAAATATTACTGAACTGTTCACGGAATGTACTGATTTTTCCGCGCAGCACTTCACTCAGTGTTTTACGCCATGCTGTGCGTTCCTCTTTTGGTAATGCTTCACCATAACTCATTCCCTGTTTCAACCACACTCCATACTTTTCAAAAAAACGATCACGGTAAACAGTGTTCACCACCATAATTTTATCCAGAGCATCAACAGAAAAAATTGCTTCGGAAGTGTGCTCTACAACAGCCTGCAGATTATCTCTTGTAAACAACAATTCTTTTTCAATCGTCTTTTGTTCTGTTACATCTTCCAGAGTTAATAATGCAATTCCTTTTTCACTAGTAAGCATTCCCTGGCAACGAACAATAATTTTCTTGCTGTTCCTGCGCAGGAGAGTTCTTTCTTCTGAATAATAAAGTAGATTTCCTTTTGTTAATTCATCAAGTTGCTGTGAGGTTATTGATGAAACAGGATGTGCCAGATCATAGAAATGAAGTTTTACCAGTTCACTTTTTTCATAACCGGTGAGTAATGCAAAGGCATCGTTGGCCATCACAATTGCCTGTGAAATATTAATCCACACAAGCGGCACATCACCAATTGATTTCCACTGTTCGCTACCTGATAATGTCATCACTGCTGATGGTTCATGCATCACCGGTTGAACAGGTGCCGTTACAGGAAGGTGTACATTTTCAACAGGAAAGTGATTGCTTTTTTCTTCCCGGGTTACAGTGGTTGTTCGCTCGGTTAATGTGGGAACAATTTTCAGTTCAAAACGAACAGGCTCTTCCGCAAAACGGCAGAACAGGTTACCTTCATAAACCCGTGTAATAGAAACCAACGCATTAAAAGTTCTTCCGCTTACGCCACTGCATTGCAGTTTACGGTTCACAAATGCTTCCTGGTCGATGGCCGAATACAGCAGTTGTACATCATCATCACCCAAAGGCTCACGGAAAATATTTTTAAAAGAAAGCTGATCAATTCTTCGTAAACGATATAGACCGAAAAGATTTAATGCTTTCTGGTTCGCACGGATTGCAAGCAGTGATTCTGCATCAAATATCACCCAGGCTTCGTTCTGATTTTCAAAAAGAGATTGCAGTGATTCATCCTGTTTCAGCAGCTTCTCCTGGACCCGCACTTTCTTCCATAGCAGATAACAGGCTAATGCAAGCAGACCTGTTAAGAGAGAAATACTGAAAATTACGAATGTGTTCAAGGTGAAACTACTCTGTTATTTGGTTTACGAAGGAAGATATTTTTTGTTTCATCACACCCTAAACAGCTAATTGCACCTGTTAAAAAAGTTGTGCCTGTGTTAAAATACTGATAATGGGGTTCCTGCTTATCATCTTAAAACACCTGTACATGCTCCGGTTAATTATATTTGCCATCCCTTTACTATCATCTTACTTTAAGAAGCACTTAAAAGAGCCCATGTTTGCATTAATCAGGAAGGAAGTAAACAGTTTTCTGAATTCCCTTATCGGTTATATAGTGATTCTGGTTTTCCTGGTAACGCTCAGTTTATTTCTCTGGATATTTCCCGGCAGCAATTTTAATATCCCCGACAGTGGTTATGCAACCATGGATGGGTTATTTGTAATTACCCCTTTTGTTTACCTATTTCTTATTCCGGCAATTACAATGCGTCTTTTTTCAGAAGAAAAGAAAACAGGGACTATTGAACTGCTTCTTACAAAACCATTAACTGAAATGCAGGTGGTATTTGCAAAGTATATTTCCGGTGTTGTACTGGTTTTATTCTCACTTATACCAACGCTGGTTTATTATTTCACTATATATAATATCAGCCTGCCTGCAGGAAATGTTGACAGTGGAGCAATCTGGGGATCTTATATAGGTCTGTTACTTCTTGGTGCAGGATTTACTGCCATCGGACTTTTTGCATCTGCAGTTTCCGACAACCAGGTAGTGTCATTTATCATTGCCTTCTTCCTTTGCCTGTTCTTTCTGCAAGGGTTTGAAAGTCTGTCAGGATTAATACAAACAGGATGGATCAGTTCTCTCTTGTTGAGTTTCAGTATCAATGCACATTACCTGAGTTTAAGTCGTGGCGTAGTAGATACACGTGATGTAATTTATTTTCTTTCATTGATAGCGTTATTTCTGGTAATGACTAAAACAGTTATGGAAAGCAGAAAATGGTAGCTTGAAAAATTATAAATTATAAATTATAAATTATAAATTATAAATTATAAATTCAAAATTAGAAATTGGAAATTGGAAATTAGAAATTAGAAATTGGAAGTTAGAAGTTAGGAATTAGGAGTTAGGAGTTAGGAGTTAGAAGCTAGAAGCTAGAAGCTAGAAATTAGAAATTAGAAATTATAAATTCAAAATTATAAATTAGAAATTGGAAGTCAGGAGTTAGAAGTTAGCAATTAGCAATTAGCAATTAGCAATTAGAAGTTAGCAATTAGCAATTAGCAATTAGCAATTAGCAATTAGCAATTAGCAATTAGCA
>JBDTVD010000146.1:0-8330 GCA_040007375.1 Bacteroidota bacterium
TGGTGAAACAACTAACATTGAGCCTCACTGAAGGATACAATGAATTGAAGCTGGAAACAAATGACCTGACTAACGGTATATATATTTTAAAAGTAACTGCTGATGGAAAGCAAATGCAGGAAAAAGTACTGATCAACAATTAAAATAAAATCTTAAATAAATATACCGGAAGCCGGCACAATAACAGGTGCCGGCTTCTGCGTTTACTAACGATTAAAACAACAGCTGCTGTTAAAAGATTCATATCAGGTACCGTTGGCTGGCTGTAATATCACTTTAACTTCGCATCGTAAATGGCAAAGAAAATACTGGAGTTTGATGTTGAAGATCACCTTGATTTTGAGTTGACAGGGATCATCTGCGCCTATAAAGATTATCGTTTATGTTTCGAAATCAACGAAGCACTTAACATCAGGTTGTGCAAAACGGACGATCTGGAACTTCGTTTGGAACGTAAGCATTCTACCGGATGGTTTTCCCTATATCAGTATATAACCAATGATGAAGAAGAATTTTATCTCATTGCTAATAAAGGAAATCATACCTGGTTTGTTCCGGAACAAAAACATATCGATTTTTTTCTGGTAGTACGAAACCGTTCACCTTATACAGACATGGAAAGTATCTGCAGGATTCTGAGGGAATCACCACTTATTAATAGTATTATTCCATTGGAAGTATCCTCTTTAAAAAGTGCCGACAATTTTTTATATATTGAACCGGATAATTCTCTTTTGTAACTCTGGCTAACCTGTTAACATTGTTGTAAATTAGCCCACTTTATTTTCTCAATTCAATCTATGATTCATCGTTTTAATAAAACCAAAATAGTTGCTACCATGGGTCCGGCAAGCATGAATAAGCATATGCTTGAAAAAATGATCAGAGCAGGCGTAGATGTTTGTCGTATAAACGGTTCACATGGCGAACAGGCAATAATGAAAACCATAATTGACAATGTGCGCGAACTCAATGAAGAACTTAACACACATGTGGCCATCCTTTTTGATTTGCAGGGACCGAAAATAAGGATTGGTGATGTGGAAAAAGGAGAGTTTCTTTTGAAAGAAGATTCTACTATAGAACTTACTACACAGGAAAGTCTGGGCAATGCTGAAAAATTGTACATCCGTTATCCGCAGTTTTATAAAGATGTGGAAGCGGGAGAGAAAATACTTATTGATGATGGTAAACTCGAACTGGTAATAATTGACATTATCGGTGAGAAAGTGATGGCAAAGGTGACTCATGGAGGAATTTTATCATCCAGAAAAGGAGTCAATCTTCCAAATACTAATATCTCATTACCCAGCTTAACAGAGAAAGATCTAATCGACCTTCATTTCGCTCTTGAAAATAACGTAGAATGGATCGGTCTATCATTTGTGCGTTCGCCGGAAGATGTGCTTGATCTGAAAAGATTAATTACGGCATCCGGAAAATCAAGTCGTGTAATTGCAAAAATTGAAAAGCCGGAAGCTGTTAAACATATTGATGAGATCATTAGTGTAAGTGATGGAATTATGGTTGCACGAGGTGATCTGGGTGTGGAAATGCCATTTGAAAAAGTACCTGCTATTCAGAAAACCATTGTTAAAAAATGTAATAAAGCTTCCAAGCCTGTTATTATTGCTACTCAGATGATGGAGAGCATGATTACCAATTTCCGTCCTACACGTGCAGAGGCAAATGACGTTGGTAATGCAGTATTTGATGGTGCAGATGCATTGATGCTGAGTGCTGAAACATCAGTTGGAAAATTTCCTGATGGTACAGTGTCAGCGATGCAGAAAATTATCAGTGAAGTAGAAATGCTCGATGAAATTTATTTCCGTGAAACACCTCCTGATGGTAATGCAACAATTGCTGATTCGATCTGTTACACTGCCTGCACATTAGCACGTCAGACAGGAGCAAAAGGTATTGCTGCCATGACACATTCAGGCGGAACAGCATTTAAAATTTCAGCTCACCGTCCGAAAGCAAACATTTTTATTTTTACCGATAATAAAACGTTATTAAACTCACTCAATCTGTTATGGGGAGTTAGAGTATTTTACTATGATAATTATGAAAGCACTGATGATACAATAAGTGATGTAAAATTGCTAATGAAAGAGGCACATCTTATTGAAAAAGGTGACTACCTGATCCATGTTGCAAGTACCCCATTGCACGAAAGAACAACAGCCAACACTATTAAATTATCCGTAATTGATTAACCAACAACTTTTATATATATGAATCTATCTTTATTCAGTGAAATTTGTGAAACTCCGGGAGCACCTGGCTATGAAGATCGTATCAGGGAAGTAGTTCTGCGCGAAATAAAACCTCTTGTAGATGATATTTCCATTGATAATCTGGGAAATGTAATCGCACTGAAACGTGGTAATGCCGACAAGAGGGTTATGGCAGCTGCACATATGGATGAGATTGGATTCATGGTAACACATATTGATGATAAAGGTTTTTTACGCTTTCATAATCTCGGTGGCTTTGATCCTAAAACACTAACTGCACAACGTGTAATTGTACATGGAAAAAAAGATCTGATTGGTGTTATGGGTTCCAAGCCAATTCACCTGATGACTGCTGAAGAAAGAAACAAAGTTGCCTTACTGCAGGATTATTTCATTGATCTTGGATTACCAAAATCAGAAGTAGAAAAATATATATCCATTGGGAATCCGGTTACACGTCAGAGAGAACTGATTGAAATGGGGAACTGTGTAAATTGCAAATCGATTGATAATCGTGTTTCTGTTTATGTATTGATTGAAGCATTACGGAATATGAAAAAGCCACCGTACGATTTTTATGCGGTTTTTACAGTTCAGGAAGAAGTTGGTTTACGTGGTGCATCAGTAGCTGCTCACCAGATTGAACCACATTTTGGTTTCGGACTTGATACAACTATTGCCTATGATACTCCGGGTTCTCATGCTCATGAACAGGTAACCTCACTCGGAGGTGGTGCAGGAATCAAGATTATGGATGCATCTACGATTTGCGACCCACGGATGATTGCTTTTATGAAAGGAGTTGCAGATCATCATAAAATAAAATGGCAGGCGGAAATACTTCCTGCAGGTGGTACCGATACAGCAGGAATTCAGAGAATGGGAAAAAACGGTGCTATAGCAGGTGCCATTTCCATTCCTACCCGACATATTCATCAGTCTATTGAAATGGCTGATAAGGATGATATACAGGGTTGTACAGATCTGTTGCGCTTATGTATTATGGAACTTGATAAAGGAGTTTGGTAAATCACGGTCCCTTCATTTTTATTCCTGATTTAATTTGAAGAATTGCTTTTTTTTGATGTAATTTGAGTGCCTTTAACAAGTACCCCCAAAACAATTAGACTTGTTAAAATTTGTTGCATTCATAGTACTATAATCATCTCCTTGAAAAAGACTGTTCCCGTATTTTTTGCCGTAGTAATACTCATTACTTTTTTGGCACTTGTGTCTGCAAAAAAAGATCCGCCAATGCCTTATCACAGTCCTGAAGAAATTGCCCTTTTTCAGAACCATACAATGATGACTCAACTTGACAGTGGTCAGTATTTTCATCATCCTGTCGTTTGCCAGGGTTGTCATGGTTTTGATAGTCTTGGTCTTGCAAACATTGATGCAAACGGACACGATGTAAATTTATACGATGACTGGAGCACTTCTATGATGGCTTTATCGGCAAAAGATCCTTTCTGGAAAGCAAAAGTGACCCATGAGATGCAGGTGAATCCGGCTCATGCAAATGAACTTCAGACATTATGTACATCATGCCATGCTCCGATGGGACATTACACAGCGAAATATCATGGCGAACCATTTTATACACTTGCTGATTTATATATTGATACAATAGGTTTGGCTGGTGTAGCATGCATGGGATGCCATTCTATCGGCTCCGACGGACTTGGTTCCATGTTCAGTGGAAATATACCTTATGATACCAATAAAATTGCTTACGGTCCTTTTGATAATCCAATGTTAGGACCGATGCAGTTATATGCAGGACTAACGCCAACCAAAGCAGATCATGTTAGTGAAGGCAGAATGTGCTCATCCTGTCATACCTTAATTAATCAGTCAGTAGATTTATCAGGAAATCCAACCGGAACATCTTTTATTGAACAAGCTACATTTCATGAGTGGGAAAATTCTAATTATCCTGCAAGTGAAATTGTTTGTCAATCATGTCATATGCCGCAGATAAATGATCCAATAAAAATTGCAAACGGTTACACTGCTTTACCAGGTCGCTCACCATTTAATCTGCATTCATTTGCCGGTGCAAATTCATTCATGGTAAATCTTATCAAAACAAATAAAAACAGCCTTGAGATAACAGCATCAGATGCTGACTTTGATTCCACTCTTGTTGCAATTAATAAACAACTTACACAAAACTCAGTTAATCTCACACTGCAACTGGAAAGTATTACTTCTGATACTGCATATATAAATGTTTCATTACTGAATAAAGCTGGACATAAATTTCCAACAGGATATCCATCACGACGTGCAGTTCTTCAGCTGTTAATCACCAAAGCAAATGGTGATACTTTATTTGCATCAGGCACATTTGATTCATCAATGGAAGTGAACGGAATCAATACTCCTTTTGAGCCACACTACAATTTTATAACAGATCCTTTGCAAGTGCAGATTTATGAAATGGTGATGGGTGATGTTAATGGTGATAAAACAACAGTTTTGGAAAGAGGCTATAGCTCATTAAAAGATAACAGAATTCCACCTGCAGGATTCAGTACTTCATTTGCAAATTATGATACCTGTTTAATTATAGGTGATGCATTAACAGATGCAGATTTTAATCATATAAATAGTGTGGAAGGAAGCGGAACAGATGTAGTGCATTATCATATTCCAATGAATGGTTATAACGGAAGTATTAATGTAACAGGATCACTTTACTATCAGACATTGCCACAAAGTTTTCTTGCTGAGATGATCAATTACCAATCAGCAGAAATTGATTCATTTATGCAATACTATAATGCTGCTGATAAATCCGTAATACTTACAGGAAGAGATACCTTATTAAACATTGCTGTTCCTACAGGCATTACCGAAAATAATAATGATGCATTCCATGCTTATCCATCTTACAGTAAAGATGGCATCATTCATCTTGATGGAATACCAAAATCAGAATCAGTAATTAAAATATATAGCAGTGATGGACATCTTTTCTACACATTTAAAAACACTGGTAATTTAACTTCAAAAGAAATCAGATTACCTGAAACATCAGGAATTTATTTCGTCTGCTTACAGAGTGGTGAAAAAATGTATACTGTTAAAATTTTCCGCGAATAAAAAAATTGAACAAATCAAATCATCATATTATTAAAACCAAATTCTTAAAATCTATCAAATGAAAAAAATCTACACAAACTTGCTTGTTGCAATGCTGGTGGTACTATCTGTACCGGTAATGTCGCAGGTAGCATTTACCAATGCAAATTCGAAATTGGTTACTCCTGGCACACACAGCGGTTGTCCGGTTACTGTTACAGACTGGAATGGTGATGGCCTGGATGATATTGTAAGACTTGATGACGGTCGTTATTGTCACGTTGAAGTGCAACAAACCAACCAGATGTATTTATCAGTTTATCTTGGTGATTTTGGTGGTGGTGCATGGGCAATGACAGTTGCAGATGTAGATCATAATGGTTATAAAGATGTGGTTGCAGACGGAAGTGGAGGCATTGGCTTGCTTAAAACAAATGCTGGCGGAACAGGTGCAACTATGGTATGGCTTGCAAATTCAGGTTTCTTCCTGCAGAATGCAACATTCGGTGATTTTAATAATGATGGATGGATAGATCTTTTCGCATGTGATGATGATGCTCCAAGTCATATATATTTGAATGATGGCACAGGTAACCTCAACCCTTCCACAATCATCGATTTTGATATCACACCCGGAGCAGGAATCACCAGTGATGATTCAGGAAATTACGGAAGTGTATTCACCGACTTTGACAATGATGGTGATATGGATTTATATATAGCAAAATGCAGACAGAGCTCAAGCAGCACTACTGATCCCCGAAGAATTGATGTATTGTTTGTTAATGATGGATCAAACAACTATACCAATATGGCTTCAACATATGGAGTAGCTAATGGATGGCAGACATGGACTGCAAGTTTTGGTGATCTTGATAATGATGGTGACCTGGATTTAGTAGCAACAAATCACGATCATGAAAGTCAGATATGGGAGAATGATGGTACTGGCCACTATACTGATATTACTTCTTTAACAGGTTTTGACATTACTGATATCACACCGATTGAGTGTACAATTGTTGATCTTGACAATGATGGATACAATGATATTATGGCTACAGGAAGCGATGCACGTGTGTATATGAATAACGGAAATATGACATTTACAAGAGTTAACAATCTGTTTAATGGTAATAACATGGAGTCGTTTGCTGTTGGTGATCTGAACCATGATGGATTTTTAGATGTATACGCAAGTTATGCAACTATATATACAAACCCATCTAACATTGATGATGTGATCTGGATGAACAATAAAAATTCCAATCATTTTATCTGTCTGAATTTAAAAGGTACTGTTTCTAACGAAGGTGCAATTGGTGCACGCGCTACTCTGTACAGTTCATTAGGAACGCAGGTTGCTGAAATAAGAGCTGGTGAAAGTTATGGAACATGTAACACTTCACTCCTCCATTTCGGATTAGGTGCTGTTACTACAATTGATTCAATAGTTATTCGCTTCACTTCAGGAATTACGCAAACATTAGTTAATCCTGATATTGATCAGTTCATCAGTATCATTGAAAATGATTGCGTATCTCCAACATCTGCAATTTCAGCTTCAGGACCATTAACATTTTGTCCAGGACAATTTGTTACATTAACTGCTCCTGCAGGATATAATTATTTATGGTCTGATGGCTCAACCGGCCAGGCAATTATTGCATCAGCAACATCAGAAATCAATGTACAGGTTTCTGCACCGGGAAATAATTGCGTAGGAATATCTCCAACTTTAAGTGTTCTTGTTTCTCCAAATGAAACACCAACTATAACAGCATCTTCTTCATCTGAATTCTGCGACGGTGAAGCAGTTGATATATCAGGACCTGCAGGACTTGCTGCATATACATGGAGTAATGGTGCTACCACACAAACCATTCATGTTACAACAAGCGGAACTTATACATTAACTTATCAGGGTGTTTGCCAGGCATGGACATCAACTCCAATTAATGTAACTGTTCACACACCTGTTGCTGTAGCTGCAAGCAATGTTACACTACCAGTATCAGGAGCCACTACATTAACTGCAACTGCCGGTAATAATATCCTTTGGTATGATGCTCCTGCTGGTGGAAATGTTGTTGCCACAGGTAACACATTTACTACACCATGGATTATAAACACAACTAACTATTATGTAGAATCAGGTGAAAACTTTACAAGAAATGATGCAGTAGGAATTGTGGTTCCACCAAATTCATATAGTGGTAATACTACAAACGCTCTGATGTTTTTCAGCGCTGTTCAAAATTGCACATTAAATACTGTGACAGTTTTTACTGATCTACCAGGAAATCGTTTGATTGAATTACGTGATGTAAGCACTAATGCATTAGTAGACTCACAAACAGTCTATGTTCCCATGGATTCAGCAATTGTTACATTAAATTTTGTATTAACTGCAGGAACAGATTATTCAATTGGTACCAATTCAACAGTTAATCAGCAGATACCTGGATGGGGCAATGTTTCTCCCCGACTAAGACGAAATAATGGTGGTGTTACTTATCCTTATACTCTTCCGAATTTCCTTAGTATTACCAGTAATAACCAGGGTAATCCCAATCTTTACTACTACTTCTACGATTGGAAAATTTTACATGATGCGCGTTGTGCTGGCCCAAGACAACAGGTTACCATTACTGTTACGGCTGTTGGAATAAATGAACTTACAGAAGCAGGAATCAAAGTTTATCCAAACCCTGCAAGTGATTTATTAAATATTGATCTTGCTAAGGCTGGTGAATATCAGTTAATGCTTACTGATTATTCCGGACGTGTTGTAAGAAATGAAATGATATCAAAATCAGGTTCAGTTTCATTGCAAGGTATTGCTGCTGGAATTTATAACCTTCGTATGCAAAATGAAACACAACTAATCAATTATAAAGTTGTTGTTGAGTAAAACATATTAATTCTAAATAAAAAAGCCTCCATAACCGGAGGCTTTTTTTATGATCTGCATTAGTGTTGTATTAGTATCGAGTA
>JBDTVD010000147.1:0-8309 GCA_040007375.1 Bacteroidota bacterium
GTACCTGTCTGAAATTTGATTTTATAAGCAGTGATGGAGTTTATTCAGGAGGAGCTATCTCTCCGGGTTTGCAGATGAGGTATGAAGCACTGCATTCATTTACGGATCAACTGCCTTTACTTGCACCGGCAGAAGAAACTCCTCTCATTGGTAATTCCACAGCACAATCAATTCATAGTGGTATTGTAAACGGAATGATTGCAGAAATAGAAGGAATAACAGCATCTTATCAAAATCAATTTGCTAATGTCCGGTTAATACTAACCGGTGGCGATTCACGTTATTTTTTAAATCATCTTAAAAAGTCCATCTTTGCCGACCCTGAATTAACGCTTAAAGGACTCCAATTCATTTTATTGCATAATTGTACTCAATGACCAGAACACTTCATCGTATTATTGGCCTTTTAACAGTTGTTATTATACTGCTTTCGGGTAAATCACTTATTGCGCAGACTGCAACCTTTTCACCTTATTCCAGATATGGTATTGGCGAGTTATTATATAATGGATATGGATGGCAACGTGCCATGGGAGGTATTGCAAGCGGAACATACACTGCAGCACATCTCAACTTTGGAAACCCGGCCAGTTATGTTGCTGATAGCGTTACTATTTTTGAAATAGGTATTAATGGAGAAGCATTAAATATTGCTAACAGTTCAATCTCTGAAAATAAATTAAACGGAAATATCTCCTACCTCGGAATGGGATTTCCATTGGTAAAAGGAAAAGCTTATCTATCTATTGGAATGCTTCCCCTCAGTGCAACAGGTTATAATATTAAACAGGTAAATACAGGAACAGCAGCTACTGATCCTCAGTTTTATTTTCAGGGTGATGGAGGATATAACCGGTATTTTGCAGGAGTTGGTTTTAAAATCAGTCAGAGTTTATGGGCAGGTGTAAATGCCAGCTATTTATATGGAACAACCAACCGTACCAGTCGCGTTGAATTTAGTGAGTCAACATACCTCAGTACAAAAATTATCAATTCATTAACCCTGAGCGACTATTATCTGGATGGTGGTCTTATATATAATAAGAAATTAAAAAACGGCAGATTATTTACTGCAGGATTAACAGTTTCACCGGAGATGAACATTAATGGTAAGCGTGACGAGCTGTGGGTGAATTATTTTTTGAGAAGTGGAAACATTGAATTGAGAAGAGACACCGTTTCATTTGTGGAAAAGGAAAAAGGCAGTGTAAAATTTCCTATCCAGGCAGGAATTGGTTTTACTGTTTCTGAAGGACAAAAATGGCTGATTGGTTTTGATGCACGTTTTCAGCAATGGGAAAACCTGGAAATTTATGGAGTGAATGCAGGGCTGAATAATTCATTACGCATTGCAACAGGAATGCAGATTACACCGGATATAAAATCTTTGAAATACGCCAATCGCATTACCTATCGTTTCGGTGGTTTTTACAGCTCTCCAAAACTTACTGATTTTACTTCTATGCTGGGTGGAGTTTATCTCATCGGTAAACTTTTCGATAAAGCCGCACTGGAAGTAAAAAATTCTGATATCAATGAAGCTGGTGTTACCTTCGGATTTGGTTTTCCTTTACGTGGCAAGCCTTATTTTTCTGACCTTGATATTTCCGTTGAACTGAGTGAACGTGGAACTGTAAAACAAAACCTGGTGAGAGAACGCTATGTTCGTCTTGTATTAGGACTTACACTACGCGAAGAGTGGTTCCATAAAACTCAATTCGATTAAAATCAGTCTCCCCTTTTTTATTATTGACTGTGAAGTGCAATTCTTCATTAAGCCGCTTACCTTTGCTGTATAACCAAATCAGATGAACCGTCATTTTTTCAACAGCAGCATTTGTGTTTTGTTTTTTATCCTAGCTTTATGCCTCACGCTTCAGTCATGTGAAAACGACAAAGAGCAAATTGCTGTTCTTACTAAACCATATAACGGTCCGATTGAGAAAATTGAAAAGCTGGAGACCATATACAGCGACTCAGGAATTATTAAAGTAAAGGTTACGGCTCCACTGCTGAAAAAATTTATTCGCCCCAAACCAATAACAGAATTACCAGCCGGAATTAATATCGACTTTTACAATGAGCGGTTTCAGGTAGTATCCAAACTCACTGCACGTTATGCAATACATTATGAGCAGGAGCGTAAATGGGTTGCAAAAACAGATGTAGTGGTTGTAAATGAAAAAAATGAACAGCTTAAAACAGAGAAGCTGGAGTGGAATGAAGAAACAGGCAAACTTTATTCTGATGAATTTGTAAAAATCACCACACCGGAAGAAACCATAATGGGATATGGATTTGAAGCAGACCAGAATTTTAACAGCTACAAAATATTTAAAGTAACCGGAATCATAACAGTAAAACAATGAGCAGGATGTTACGCATACTGGAAATATCATGGCTGGTTATACTACTGGTTAGTTTATCATTTGGCACCTGGCGCTGGCTTACCGAAGGCTTCAGTTGTGCAATATGGTTTTACTTTGTTACACTGATTTCTTCCTTTGCTTATGCAGTGCGCAGAAAACAACGGCTGGCAACAGAAAGAGAAATGGAACGGCAATCGTAATTTTTA
Source organism: Bacteroidota bacterium (assembly GCA_040007375.1). Taxonomy (GTDB): domain Bacteria; phylum Bacteroidota; class Bacteroidia; order AKYH767-A; family OLB10; genus JANOXC01. The sequence continues at coordinate 2,576 of JBDTVD010000147.1, forward strand.
CTCACTGCTAACAACAGCTACCAACACTTTTCGTTAATTTCGTGAGGTCAATTGTGCCAGGTCATCCTTTCCAGGATATTATATGAGAAATTTGAAATCAGAATTCAGGACTTTTCGGAATGTAATTCTTTTGCTGCTGGTAATCCTGCCTAATGTTCAGTTGGTTGCGCAATTCAGCAGAGGAACACAAATGACCTTCGGAAAAAACAGGGTGCAATACAATGAGTTTTACTGGACCTTCTATCGCTTTAAAAATTTTGATGCTTATTTTTATGTGGGAGGTCAGGAGCTCGCAACATATACCGGCCGCACAGCTGATCGCGAAATTGAAGATATTGAACGCCTGTTTGATTACAAGATCAACGGGCGTTTTCAATTTGTGGTTTATAATAAGTTATCAGATCTCAAGCAAAGTAATATTGGTTTGGAAAGTGAAGAGCTGCTCACCAACACAGGAGGTTTAACAAAGATCATTGGTAATAAAGTGTTATTGTATTTTGATGGTGATTACCGCAAAATGCGCGAACAGATTCGTGGTGGTGTTGCACAGGTAATGCTGAATCAGTTGATGTTTGGAGGTAATATTAAAGATCGTTTGCAAAGTGCTGTGTTACTTACATTACCTGACTGGTATACACAAGGCCTTGTTGCATATATAGCCCGTGGATGGTCGGTTGAAAATGATAACAGGTTGCGTGATGGAATTCTTTCCGGTCACTTTAAAAAATTTAATAAGCTTACCGGTGAAGAAGCGCAATTTGCCGGACACTCTATGTGGAATTATATAGTGGAGGTGTATGGCCAGGCATCTGTTTCCAATCTTTTATATATGACGAGAATTAACAGGAATATAGAAAGCGGTTTTCTGTATGTGTTGGGTTCACCGTTAAAACAACTTACTTCCAACTGGCTGGATTATTATCAGCGTTTATATATAAATGATGAGAAGGAAAGAGAAACACCTTCGAAAGGATTAATATATAAAGACAGAAAACCTTCCCGCCAGATTACACAGTTAAGTTTAAGTCCTGATGGAAACCAGGTTGCATTTGTTACCAATGATCTGGGTAAATATAAAATATGGGTTTACGATATCAGGAATGATAAATTACGTAAGCTGGGAAAAGGAGGATTTAAATCTGTTCAACAGGCACAGGATCTCAGCTTTCCGGTTTTAGCCTGGCATCCTGCAGGAAGATTTGTAACTGGTATAGTTGAAAAACGCGGTAAGTTGTGGATGGATTATTATTATACTGATAAGAAGAAAAAAAAGGAACGCAATAAGTTTTTTTATTTTGAAAAGGTGCAGAGTTTCAATTATGCAGGTAATGGTCAGGATTTGGTGATATCTGCAGTGTTAAAAGGTCAGTCGGATATTTTTGTTTTTAATACGCGCACCAGGACCTATCAACAGATTACAAAAGATTACTGGGATGATTTAGATCCGCATTTTGTTTTTGGTGATAAGGATATTGTTTTCAGCAGTAACAGAGAAGAAGATACTTTAAAAGTAACATCATTCAGAGAACATAGAAATCATCCTGTGCATGGAAATACTGATGTGTTTCTATATGATAATGAATCTAAATCTCAGTTGCTCACACGTCTTACCAATACTCCTGATATCAATGAAACAAAAGCAATGATGATGGACTCATTGCACTTTACTTTTTTAAGTGATCAGAATGGAATCATCAACCGTTTTGTTTCCACACTCGACAGTTCCATTAGTTACATTGATACAACAATTCACTATCGTTATAATATTACTTCATTTCCCGTAACAAATTATTCAAGAAATATTTTAATGCAGGATGTAAATTTCCGTCAGACACAAACTGCAGAAATGATACGCAATAAAAACCGGACATGCATTTATGTAAAGCCAATTCCTTATATCGATAGTACTTCTGCATTGGTTTTAAAAGATACACCACTTCGTAAAAAATTATCTGTATTAAATCAGGTTTCAAATCCGCAGGTAACAACATCACCGGGAATAACAGAAATCAATCTGGATTCTGAAAATAATAATACTAATACACAGGAACCAGTCGACAGTTCTAAAATTGATATAAGCAATTATCAGTTCCAGACAGAGTTTCCTAAGAAAAAGAAAGACGAGAAAAAAAGCATTATTGCAAACGATCTTCCTTCAGGACCAATCACTGTTTTAACTGATGATAGCACTGCAGTAAGCAGACCTGACACAGCAGAATACTGGATGCCGAAACAACGGAATTATGATATTGCTTTTGCAGCGAATTATGTATTAACGCAATTAGATAATAATCTGCTGAATGAAACTTACCAGGCATTTACAGGTGGTGCAGTTTATTTTGATCCGGGATTAAATGGATTATTTAAAATTGGGTTGAATGATTTAATGGATGACTATCGTTTTGTTGGAGGCTTCCGTATATCAGGTAACCTGAACAGCAATGAATATTTTCTCAGCTTTGAAAATCTGAAACACAGACTCGATCAGCAGTTTTCTTTTTATCGACAGGGAAGAGAGGAAGTAACCGGTTTTACTTATTTTAAAATTCACACACATGAATTAAAATATACTGCACGATGGCCGTTCAACGATTTATCAAGTATAAGAGGTGCAGCTTCTTACCGTATCGACAGAGTTGTTGCACTTTCAACTGATCAGATTAATCTGGGAGTACCTAATCAATATTCGCAGTGGGGAAGTACACATGTAGAATATGTTTTTGATAATACCATAAGCACCGGTCTTAATTTATATAATGGATTCCGGTATAAATTATTTGGTGAATTGTTCCGCGAACTGGAAACAAAAAAATCATTGCTTGGTGTTCTTGGTGCCGACTTCCGTTATTATCTGAAAATACACAGACAGATTATCTGGGCGAACCGTATTGCTGCAAGTACTTCATTCGGTGATTTAAAACTGATTTATTATTTAGGTTCTACAGATAATGCAATTGTTCCTTCCGATAATTTCAACCAGGATATCAGAGTTGATTACTCTCAGAATTATGTATTCCAGGCACTGGCAACCAACATGCGTGGATTTACACAGAACATACGTAACGGAAGCAGCTTTGCTTTGATGAACAGTGAGATTCGTGTTCCTGTTTTTCAATATATATTAAATAAACCGATACGTTCTGATTTCATCCGCAATTTCCAGATGGTTGGTTTTGGCGATGTAGGTACTGCATGGACAGGAGCATCGCCATATGGAAGCGGCAATTCTCTGTTCACTTCAGTGTTCGAAAACAATCCGGTTACCATCACAGTTAAAAAAGATATTGAACCATTTGTTGCCGGATATGGATTTGGATTGAGAAGCAGAGTGCTGGGATATTTCCTCAGAGCTGACTGGGCATGGGGTTATGATGATGGAGTAGTGGGAGACAGAATATTTTATTTTTCTCTGGGACTTGACTTCTGATTCCCGATATATATAAGCAGAATTATTTATTTAGAAATCTCAGCAACACTGATGTTAAAAGATATTATATATAAAAAAGCTGATGAGTATTTTAATGATGTAGTGGAAATCCGCCGTCATCTGCATATGTATCCTGAATTGTCATTTCATGAAAATGAAACTGCCGATTTTGTAGCTAAGAAATTAACGGCACTGAACATACCGTTTAAAAGCGGAGTTGCAGGAACAGGAATAGTGGCTTTGATTGAAGGAAATAAAAAAGGAAAGACCGTTGCATTGCGTGCAGATATGGATGCACTTCCTATTACTGAACAAAATGAGGTAGTTTATAAATCAAAAAATGTGGGTGTGATGCATGCATGTGGTCATGATGTACATACGTCATCATTACTTGGTGTTGCATCCATTTTAAATTCTGTTAAAGATCAGTTTGCAGGAACTGTAAAATTAATATTTCAGCCAGCAGAAGAAAAACTTCCAGGTGGTGCAAGCCTGATGATTGAGCAGGGAGTTTTAAAAAATCCGGAGCCTGATGCGGTTTTTGGTCAGCATGTAATGCCATTGATTGAAACAGGTAAAGTTGGTTTCCGAAGTGGTATATATATGGCAAGCACGGATGAACTTTATGTAACAGTGAAAGGAAAAGGTGGACATGGTGCAATGCCACATCTTAATATAGATCCGGTTTTAATTACCTCACACATGATTGTTGCATTACAACAGATTGTAAGTCGTAATGCAAATCCAACAATGCCAAGTGTACTTTCATTCGGAAAAGTAATTGCTAATGGTGCAACAAATGTAATTCCCAATGAAGTGTATTTGGAAGGAACCTTCCGTACATTGGATGAACAGTGGAGAACAGAAGCACACACCAGAATTAAAACACTTGCTGAAGAATTGTGTAAGTCGATGGGAGGAAGCTGTGAGTTTAATATTAAAAGAGGATATCCTGTTCTATATAATAATGAACAACTCACTGCAAGAGCAAAGCAGCATGCAATTGAATATTTAGGAAAGGAAAATGTAGTTGACCTGGAGATCTGGATGGCAGCAGAAGATTTTGCTTTTTACACATTACATAAACCATCCTGCTTTTATCGTTTAGGAACACGCAATGAAAAACGTGGAATCACATCATCCGTTCACACACCAACTTTTGATATTGATGAACAAGCATTAAAAACAGGAATGGGATTGATGAGCTGGATGGCGTTGAAAGAATTAGCCGATTAGCCAATTTGAAAATTAGCCAATTTGAAGATGAAATCGCTGGCGCTTGCAGTGCGAGACTTTATGAAATGACAGATTTTAATAATAATAACACGCATGGAAAAATTTCCATCGTATATTAAAACCCAATTTTTAATTTTTAATTCTTAATTTTTAATTCTCACGTAAGTGAGTTGCCGTATTCTTTCACAAATCCTTCTGCTTTCTCAACCATATCAGGAGAACCTATAAAAAATGGTGTGCGTTGGTGAAGTGATGTTGGTTGTAAATCAAGTATGCGTGTTGTTCCATCACTTGCAGTTCCGCCAGCCTGTTCAACAATAAATGCCAGTGGATTACATTCATAAATCAAACGCAGTTTTCCGTTTGGTGATTTTGCTGTAGAAGGATATATATATATACCACCTTTAATCAGGTTCCGGTGAAAATCAGAAACCAGTGAACCAATATAACGTGTTGAATACGGACGATTGGTTGCTTTGTCTTCTTCCTGGCAATACTTTATATATTGTTTAACTCCTTCCGGAAAATGTACATAATTACCTTCATTAATACTATATATAGCTCCGTTTTTAGGAATCATCATATCAGGATGTGATAAACAGAATTCACCAATAGAAGGATCGAGTGTAAATCCATTCACGCCTTTTCCAGTTGTATAAACTAACATTGTACTGGAACCATAAGTGATATAACCTGCTGCAACCTGTTCTGTTCCTTTCTGAAGAAAATCTTCCTGTGTTACATCGGTACCTATAGACAGGCGACGGTAAATTGCGAAGATGGTTCCGATACTCACATTCACATCAATATTGGAAGATCCATCCAGCGGATCAATAGCAACTACATATTTTGCATTGGCAGAAACAGCACTGTCAATACTTACCAGGTCCTCATTTTCTTCCGATGCAACGGCACAACATTCACCACCATAACTCAATGCTTTTATAAACTGATCATTGGCAAAAACATCAAGCTTCTTTTGTCCTTCACCCTGAATATTTGTAGTTCCGTAATCGCCTAAAATATCAACAAGACCTGCTTTATTCACTTCACGGTTGACCACCTTGGCTG
>JBDTVD010000148.1:0-8303 GCA_040007375.1 Bacteroidota bacterium
ATGATTATCCAAACCATTAAGCTCTTTTGAAGTGATATGTGCAATTTCATAAAATACATTGGCATCCTCACTTTTTTCAATTGTAAAATAATCATTGTTTTTTTCATTTGTGGTACCCCATTCTAGCATTACATTATTTTGTTTACCGGTGCCGTTAAAGTATAACCACTGTACCGGAAGCGGAAAACAAGGCGAAGGTGAAGTTACCACTACGTCAGCAGTACTTAATGCACCATCGGTAGTTAATACTCTTCCTGTAAGTGTAATCTCACCTGTCATTGCTAATTTATTTTTTACTCTGCGTTGTGTGAATGCTGATGTAAGAGAAGTCAACATCGTTATACCTGCTGATGGTCCATCCTTAGGTATAGCCCCTTCAGGAACGTGAACATGTATATTCCAGTGTTCGAATACTGCAGGATCAATACTTAATTGTTCTGCATGCGATTTTAAATAAGCCAATGCAATGCTTGCTGATTCTTTCATCACATCACCAAGATTTCCAGTTAATGCAAGTCGTCCGTTCCCTTTGCTTAAACTGCTTTCAATAAACAATACACTTCCGCCATTGGTATTCCATGCAAGACCAGTAACAACACCGGCTGTTTCATTCGTAATTGTTTTATCAGGTGAAAAACGTTCCGGTCCTAATGATTTACGAACCTGAACAGCATCCACTTTCTTATCATACTTTTCTTCCATTGCAACTTTCTTGGCAACAGAACGCACAACAGATGCAATTGTTTTTTCCAAAGAACGAACACCACTTTCGTAAGTGTAATTTTCAATTATCGATTTAATAATGTTCGGTGCAAACGTAATCTGTTCCGGTTTTAAACCATGTGCTTCCAGTTGTTTTGGAACAAGATGTTTTTGTGCAATGTGTGTTTTCTCCTCTAATGTATAACCGCTGATATCGATGATTTCTAAACGATCACGCAATGCAGGTTGAATAGTGCTTAATGTATTTGCAGTTGCGATGAATAACACTTTCGATAAATCATATTCAATCTCCACATAATTATCATAGAACGTTGTGTTCTGTTCCGGATCTAAAACTTCCAGCAATGCTGATGATGGATCACCATGAAAATCGTTGGTGAGTTTATCAATTTCATCTAAAATAAAAACAGGATTTGATGACTTTGCTTTTTTAATATTCTGCATCACACGTCCCGGCATTGCTCCTATATATGTTTTACGATGTCCACGAATCTCTGCTTCATCACGCACACCACCTAACGACACACGCACATACTTTCTTCCCAATGCTTCAGCAATAGAACGACCTAAAGAAGTTTTACCAACACCTGGAGGACCTACCAAACACATGATAGGAGATTTCATATCATTCTTCAACTTCAATACAGCAAGATATTCGAGAATACGATTCTTAACTTTCTCCAAACCGTAATGATCTTTATTTAATACACGTTCTGCACGTTTTAAATCGAAATTATCTTTTGTGTATTCATTCCACGGCAATTCAAGAAGAGTGTCGAGATAATTCATCGTAACAGAATATTCTGCAGCAGCAGGATTTATTCTGCCTAAACGATCCATCTCCTTATTAAAAATTTCTTCTACTTCTTTATTCCACTTTTTCAGTTTTGCTTTTTCACGCATCTCCTGCAATTCCTTATCAGGAGTATTTCCACCTAACTCTTCCTGTATCGTACGCAGTTGCTGATTTAAAAAATATTCGCGTTGCTGTTTATCAATATCTGTTCTTACCTTAGTTTGAATCTGGTTTTTCAATTCCAGCATCTGCAATTCTTTCGTAAGATATTCCAGCACACGTGTCGCTCTTTTCTTCAAATCGGTAATCTCCAGCATCTCCTGTTTTGTTTCCACATCTGCATTCATATTAGAGCAAATGAAATTGATGAGGAAAGAAGGAGATTCAATATTCTTTATTGCAAACGTTGCTTCACTTGGAATGTTTGGTGATTGCTGAATGATCTGCAGAGAAATATCTTTTAGTGAATCAACAAGAGCATTAAACTCTTTATCATTTCCAACTCTTGTAACATCAGCAAACGATTCCACCTGTGCTTTTATATATGGTTCTGTCTGCAGTAATTCTTTTAAACGGAATCTTCTTTTACCCTGAATGATCACTGTTGTATTTCCATCAGGCATACGCAGCATTTTTAAAATCTGCGCAATAGTTCCGATGCTGTTCAGATCAGATAATTTCGGATCTTCAATACTCACATCTTTCTGCGCAACAACTGCAATGATCTTATCCGACTTGTATGCATCTTTTATGAGATGAATAGATTTATCACGACCAACTGTAATTGGAATCACAACTCCAGGAAATAAAACTGTATTACGTAATGGCAGCACCGACACTATGTCGGGCAGCGTTTCATTGTTCATTGTTTCCTCGTCTTCATTGGTGAGAAGAGGAATTAATTCCGGCTCATCATCAGCAATGCCTTTAAACTGTATACTTCCGGATTCTATATTATCGAATGTGCTCATATATTTTTTGTGTCAGTATGGCATAAACCGTTGCAAATTTAGGTTTAAAAGCCCTAAGTCAATACACATGCCAGTGGAAATTCAGAGCAACTAACCAACTCCTGATAATATAATCTGTTAGCGTTATTCAATTAATAAAAGTCTTTATATTTGAAACACACACCACCCTATGAAATCATTGAAGTATTATTATTTACTGCTATTTTTTTTTCTTCTGAATAAACAAACAAATGCACAGTTTGTTACGATACCTGATCCGGTTTTTGCTGCTTGGTTAAATACAAGTGGATACTGTATGAATGGTAATACAATGGATACACAATGTCCGGCAATATTAAATGCAACCTCCTTGTATGTTAGTACTGGTGGAATTTCAGATTTCACCGGTATTCAATATTTCATTAATGTGACTACATTACGTATAAGTGGCATACTTAACCCTTTCTTTGGTCCTTTTCCTCCAAATATTGAGACACTTGATGTTAGATTCAACAACAATATAACATCACTACCAAATTTACCAGCCACACTTAAAATCTTGGGGTGCAGTTTTAATTTATTAACTGCATTACCACCGCTTCCTCCTGGACTTGAGGAGTTATATTGTGAAAATAATTTACTTTCAACATTACCTGTCTTACCATCAACATTAAGAGGATTAAATTGTGAAGCAAATAATTTGATTGCTTTACCTCCACTTGTAAATACTCAAGTTGAATATTTATACTGTAATAACAATAATATTGCAACTATACCTTCTCTGCCTCAGTATTTGATCATCTTGTATGCACAACACAATCAATTAACTACTCTACCAAAAATACCTACATCTACACAGACACTTTTATTAGATCATAATCTACTGGATTCGTTACCATCCATGGATTCAACATTAATGGCAGATTTAAGATGTAGTTATAATAATTTAAAGAAATTGCCTTTGCTTCCAAATTCAATAAATGCCATTGACATTAAGTATAACCAATTCGATACTATTATTGCTTTACCCTATACTCAACTACATCAGTTTTCTTGCGGTCATAATTCGTTAACAAGTATCCCCACTCTTTATAATTGCAGTTATAGATTTGAATGTAGTTACAATAAATTAACGAGCTTACCTACTTTAGTCAGAATTCCTTTAACCCTAATTTGTGATCACAATCAACTTACTTCAATTCCTTTAAAAGGAACAGTTAACTACCTTGATTTCAGAAGTAATCCTGTGACATGCATGCCTGACATAAGAAGAGTAATGCTATCACTTAATTGGGATAGTACCGGGATTCAATGTATGCCCGGATATATTTATCAAGACATCGGTGCTTCTATTTATCCTTTACCTTCAACTGTTCCTTACTGCGATAGTATTAATCCTTTCAATTGCCCTTTAAGAGATAATATATCAGGAAGAATATATATAGATAGTTTAACTAATTGCCTTATTGATTCTGCAGAAACAAAAATTAAAAATGTAAAAGTTAATCTTTATTCCAATTCTGTATTAACTCAACAAACATTCAGCAGAAATAACGGGCAATATGCTTTTTCTACCAACTATGGAACTTATGAATATACAGTTGACACCAGTTTTATTCCGGTGATGGTAAATTGTCCTGCATCCATATCGTATAATTCTGTTCTGGATTCTGTAAACAAGTATTATTTCGATAAGGATTTTTCTATTGAATGTAAACCTGATTTTGATGTTGGTGTGAATTCAGTTTTCAGAGATTCAGGATCATTCCGTCCGGGTGGTTTTGCCAGATTAAAAATATTTGCAGGCGATTTATCCAATCAATTTCATTTGAATTGTGCTGCAGGAATAAGCGGCGAAATTAAAGTTGTAATTAGCGGTCCCGGAAGTTATGTTGCTCCGGTGAATGGAGCATTGATTCCGGTTATCAGTAACGATACTTTAATATATATAATCAGTGATTACGGACAAATTGATTTAAACAAAGATTTTGGAATTATTTTATTAATAGATTCTGCTGCACAATTAAATGATCAGGTTTGTTTAAACATAAGCGCAAGTCCTGATTCAGGTGATAATAATAGTTCCAATAATAATAATTCACACTGTTTTAATGTGGTGAATAGTTATGATCCTAATTTAAAAGAAGTTAATAAATCATCAATAAAAAATAATTCTTCTGAATGGCTTACTTACACCATTTATTACCAAAATACAGGTAATGCTCCTGCAAGAGATATTGTTATAAATGATAAACTTGATGCAGGATTAGATGCCGGAACTTTGCAGATATTAAATTCCAGTCACGATCCACAGATTCACTTATACGGATCACAATTAGAATTTATTTTTCCAGGTATTTATTTGTTCGACAGCACGAGTAACGAACCGGGAAGTCATGGATACATTCAATTCAAAATAAAAACTAAACCTTTGTTAGCTGGTGGTTATCAGATCAAGAATTCTGTATCCATTTTTTTTGATTACAATCCTCCTGTTATTACAAATACAGCTATCACAACAGTACAATGTCCTACAGGAATTAACAATTATTCATTTACTCTTTGTGCCGGAGATTCCATTCAATTAGGAAGTACATTTATTAAATCTTCTGGATTATATATTGATACTCTAACAAGCAGATACGGCTGCGATTCTGTTGTATCACTTCAACTCATTGTTACTAATCCTCTTTTTTCAATTGTTGATACTACTATCTGCATTTATGAAACTTTTGATTTTAATGGTTCTTCAATTTCAAATTCAGGAACATACATTGATACTTTATCAGGAAGTAATTCCTGTGACTCAATCATTACATTACATTTAAGTGTGGATTCAATTCCTGTCAGTTTGCACGTATCAAATGATAGCTTGCTGATTACAGGTACAGGAAGTTATACTTGGTTTAATTGTGCTAATTCTACAATCATTAACGGCCAGCAAAACAGTTATTACATTCCGACAGCTTCAGGTGACTATGCAGCAATAATCAGTAACGGCAATTGTTCAGATACAACATTATGTATTTCAGTAATAATTTCAGATGTTGAAAAAAAGGTTTATTTGGATTCCTATAATCTGTCTCCAAATCCTGCAGCCGACCAAATTGAAATTAAAGGCCTGCTTAAAGCCGGAAACAGCATTAATATTTATGACATTACGGGAAAGAAAATTCTATCATGTGAATTGAAAGAGCCGACCAGTTCCTTCATTCTTGATGTTATAACATTACCGAATGGTGTCTATTTTATACAGATTTTAACAGAGACCGGAAACTTAAGGCTGCGGTTTGTGAAACAACAGAAATAGCACCTGAATCAAAAGTCACATTACAATTCCAATTCAACAGCAGGATCCCAGAACACATCTTTAAAATTCTGCACCTGGTTATCCTTTACTTTAATTCCTTCCTTCTTCAATAGTTTTTCCATCGTATCACCATCACCAAAATGCATTTTCCCTGTAAGCAATCCGTTTCTGTTCACCACTCTCTGTGCTGGAATTTTAGCATTGCCATGAGATGCGTTCATGGCCCAGCCCACCATACGTGATGAACCGGCAGTTCCCAGATATTTTGCAATGGCACCATAAGATGTTACTCTGCCTTTGGGAATGAGCTGTACTACTTCATATACCTTCTCAAAAAAAGTAATGGATTCAGCAGGCTCATAAGCTACAGGAATCTTTTTCTTGTTCGCCGTTTTATTTTTATATATAATTTTCTTTTTCATTTTACCGTTACAGGAAGTATAATACAGTTCAAAATATGTATTATTGCACCGGTAAAAATACATCTAAAATGAAACTCCGCCCTCTGTTACTTATTCCTTTCTTTTTTATGATTCAGAGCTGTGCATTTATGTTTAGTACAAATACATGGCCCGTGAGTATCAATACCACTCCTGTTACCTCATCATTTGCAATTACTGATGTAAATGGAAAAGAAGTAACGAAAGGAAATACCCCTGCAACGATCAATCTGAAATCAGGAAGAGGATATTTTAAGCCGGGAAAATATACCATCACTCTTACCAGTGAAGGATATACAACAGTTACCATTCCTGTTAAAGCAACACTTAATGGATGGTATTTCGGAAATCTGATTTATGGTGGTGTAATAGGAATGTTGATTGTAGATCCTGCTTCCGGTGCGATGTACAGGATTAAAGATCCAAAGATTAATCAGACATTATCTCCTGTTACTTCTGATGTTCCTTCGTTAAAGATAATGAATCTTTGTGATGTTCCCGCAGAATGGAATAAGGAACTGGTGAAGGTGAATTGATTTTTTTAATAAAATTTTTTGATTTTTTTCTATACATCAGGTTGTATTGTTTGTTAAAGTGTAAATATTATTTATTTTCTTTTTTTGGTGAAACCGGATTATAGTTTTTATTTCAATTCACACTCCTTTCCATCATTGCATTCCATTGTTATCTTTGTCGCCCATAAAAATCGTTTGTATGATTAAAATTACTTTACCCGATAATTCAGTAAAAGAATTTCCAAGTGGTACTACTTCAATGGATATTGCAAAAAGTATCAGTGAAGGTCTTGCACGTAATGTGCTGGCAGCAAAGGTTAACGGACAGGTGCGTGATGCTCTTCGTCCGATAACAGAAGATTCCTCTCTGCAACTGCTTACATGGAATGATGATGAGGGAAAAAGTACGATGTGGCATTCATCAGCTCACCTGATGGCAGAAGCATTGGAATCACTTTATCCCGGAATTAAATTCGGAATCGGTCCTCCTATTGATCATGGTTTTTATTATGATGTAGATCTGGGTGATTACAAATTAGTGCCGGAAGATTTTAAAAAGATTGAAGATAAAATGACGGAGCTGGCGAAGAAAGCCAATCGTTATGAGAGGAAAGAAGTTGCAAAAGCTGATGCAATAAAGTTTTTTGAAGAGAAGCAGGATCCTTATAAACTTGATCTGTTAACCGGTTTGGAGGATGGACAGATTACTTTCTATTCACAAGGTGATTTTACTGATTTATGCAGAGGACCACATATTCCTGATACGAGTCATATCAAAGCTATAAAGCTCACAAACATTGCCGGTGCTTATTGGCGTGGTGATGAAAAAAATAAACAGCTTACCCGTATTTACGGAATCACATTCCCAAAGAAAAGCCAGATGGATGAATATCTCACCATGCTGGAAGAAGCGAAGAAAAGAGATCACCGTAAGATTGGAAAGGAGCTGGAGATTTTTACTTTTGATGATGATGTTGGTCCGGGTTTACCATTGTGGATGCCAAATGGTGCAGTAATAATTGAAGAGCTGGAACGCCTGGCAAAAACTACTGAACAGGCTGCAGGTTATAAGCGTGTCCGCACTCCTCACATTGCAAAGGAGAGCATGTATTTAATGAGCGGTCACCTCCCATATTATGCAGATAGTATGTATCCTCCTATGATTCTTGAAGGAGAAAAATATTATCTGAAAGCGATGAACTGTCCGCATCATCATAAAATTTTCAAAGAACTTAATCCAAGTTATAAAGAGTTGCCTATTCGTTTAGCTGAATATGGAACGTGTTACCGTTATGAGCAGAGTGGCGAATTATTCGGACTGATGCGTGTGCGTTGTCTGCAGATGAATGATGCTCATATCTATTGTACGCGTGAACAGTTTGCTGATGAGTTTCGTGCAGTGAATGACATGTATCTGAAATATTTTAAAATTTTCGGAATTGAAAAATATGTGATGCGTTTCTCCACTCATGATCCAGCCAAACTGGGGAAGAAATACGTTGACAATTCAGAACTGTGGCTGAAGACAGAAGACATGGTTAGAAATGTGCTCATCGAATCCAAAATCCC
>JBDTVD010000149.1:0-8256 GCA_040007375.1 Bacteroidota bacterium
CAATTTCTTTAGTGTTATTGCTGTTGATTCCAAGAACGAAATCAGTAACATCAGCATAAACTATATCACTTGGGAAAGGAATGTTGTTGGCATCTGCATTCCACGTTTGTTGCTGAGCCTGAGCAGCGGCTGCACTTAATGCACCAAATACACTTGATACATAAGGAGCACCATCACGCTGATAAACAATGTGAGCATGTGAAGTTGGAGCAGTTCCGGTTACTGTTCTTGCAATTGAAGCAAATACACCTTCCTCGAATTCGCCATCACCTCCAACATCTGACATTGGAACAATGTTATATGGAGTAGTCCATGTAGCACCCATATTGCCAGAAGCAATAATGTATGTATGACGATGAGCACACTGGAATATTGTAGTATCAGCTAATTCATTTGGAGCAGCATAAGTAACATATACATTATTGGCAGCATCAAATCCGATTGAAGGATGAGTGATCATACCGGCAGTACCATATAAACCTAATGGCTGAGTGTTTGGAGATACAGGCTCAGGAAGATCAATAAATCCGTTACCATTTAAATCTTCAGCTACAGCAATTACAGTTGGACCACCAACCATGGTCTCATTCCAGTAGAATAAACCATCAGTTGTAGGGAAATAAGAAGAAAGAGAAACCAGATCATCATCAAGAATGAACATACGACCCATTGCAACGTGAACCATACCGTTATTATCAATTGATAAAGTTGGATCTTCAGAAGTAGTTTCAATAGTATCAGCAACACTGTCACCATCAACATCACTAATGCTTACTGCTGCATCATAAAGTGGTAATGGGAACTGGAATATAATAGTTTTTGTCCATGTAGTTCCGTTATCAGTAGATTTCCACATTGTCATGTCCTGCTCAAAACCACCAGCTATAATAGCAACAACGTCACCACGGCAGTCGATATGATAGTTTTCAGCACTGAAACCAAGATAGAAACTCTCATCACAATCAGTTAAACGTACGTGATCGATATCCCAAGTTAAACCACCATCCTGTGAACGGCTATATGTTAAGGGACCATTTTGATTAAGAACAGGAGTTGTTCCGGTTCCCTGTGAGTTAACTATTGCATGGATAGTAGTTCCGTTTACACCACCAACAGCCATACGTGACCAAACATCTGCCTGAGCTGCAAACAGGTTAAATGTTCCAACAGGAGCATGTCTTGTCCATGCACCAGATCCGATCGGACGGCTTACCACAATCAGTCCGCTGTCACCTGTATGAGACATTACATACTCATCAGTAGCAGTTGAAGAAATGTTGGTAAATCCAGTACGTTTGTCTTCGATGCGGGCAGGAGCAGTGTTCCATGTAGTACCGTCATAGTATGAATATCCACTACCACGATCAGCAGATACACCAGATGGTGATGGAATTATTGTCCACACTGCTGAATAGGTACCGTTACCATGGTTAGATATTCTTTTACCAATACCTCTGTTAGATTGTAAATCGTAAAGTGTAGCACCAATAACAGTTTCAGTCATTGTTACAAATGATGCTGTTGTAGGAACAAAAGCAGCAGTAACTGAAGTACTAGGAATAGCAACATCTTTTACCGGAGCCGATTCAGTTACAATATCGGTTTTAGCTACTTTTTCACTGCGCATTGGTACGGTAGTCGGGTGAATTTGTAAACCCGGTGCCATACGTAATTGCGCAAATACACCTGAAGTCAGTGCAATTGAAGAAATTACAAGTAATAGTTTTTTCATTTTATTTTTGGATTTTAGTTTGAAGTTTATTTAAGGGCTAAAATTAATTATTTTTTAAATAACAAGGACTTTGAAATTTTTTTTTTACAATCCGGTGAAATTAACATATTAGGCATATAAAACAGTTAGATCAGCAGCCTTTTATCAAATCAACTAAAAAAATATACCAGTAAAAGTATTGCTGAATAAAAATACCATCTTGATGGAATGTATACGTACGGCTTGATTCCATGCCATTTTAATAAATATCCACCCATCATAATTTTCTCTGAAAAATGTGCAATAATGGTTCCCCAGGCAATTCCGATCAGGCCATATTTAAACAGTAACAGATAACTGGCTATGCAGTTAATTATAATCTCTGCAATAGAAATTCCGAGCAATGCTTTTGTGCCATTGTTTGCATAAATGATACTTTGAGGTAATAATGTTCTGCTGATGGCAAGCAATAAATATATATTAAATATGGCAGCACTTTCTTTAAACTGATGATTAAAGAAGAAGGAATAAATAAATGTGCTTCCTGCAAGAAGAATCAGACTCACAGGAAAGATGATGTTCATTAGCCGTATTGTTTCTTTTTTTAGCTGATCATAACCTGTTTGCCCATTATTACTTTTAATTAAAGGAATCATAACTGTGCTGAGTGCATTTGCCATTAATAGAGAAAGTGGTAATTCCCGTGCTCCATACCGGAAGATGGCAAATTTTTCAGGAGCAAAAAAGTGTGTAACCAGAAACCCATCAATATATTCAGCAGAACCTGCAACCAGGAAACTTAGGATGAGTGGTGCAGATATTATAAGATGTGCTTTTAAAAAACTGATGTTTATTTCTGCTATTATATATTTAAGCAGTATTCTCAGTAACCATAAGTAACGTAAAGCCGACCATAGAGCAAGCATGGCAATTGCACTTTCCATGGAATAACCATAATAGACCGGAAGTATTACTGCTGCAATGGTTCCGGTTGTTGAAATGAAACCGTAGTTAACCAATGCAAATGATTTATGACGGAGTATGTAGATGGTTTCAATTAAATAACAGGGTGCATTAAATAAAACAAACACCGCCAGATAATGATAGCCTGGTAATATAGAATCAGAAAAAATATTTTCTATATTTTGTTGAAATATGCGTAGCAGGATAAATGCTGTAATACTTAATAATGATATGAGAAGGAATACATTAAAGAGATAAATTTCTTTTCGTTGATGACCTGTATAATTTGAAAGCAATGTAGTGGTAAGTCCCTGCACCCAGAAGAAACTGGCAATACCGGCAATGAACATCATCTTCTCATAATTGCCAACTATATGTAAAGGAGTACCGAGTTTTACAAGAATAATTCCTGTAATAAAAAAACCACCAAAACGCATCAACTGAAATAGCTGAAGGCTGCTTACGTTAGTCAGTTTTGGAAATTTCAATGAAGCGTTGTTTGGCCGGTAAAAATATTTTTTATCTTCAAACGAAGAGAATTTCCAATTACAATTACATCGGAGAATGCCATGGAGAAAGAACTTACCAGCGGACTTAATAAACCTATAGCTGCAATGGGAATGGCCACTATATTATATACCAGTGCCCAGAAAAGATTTTGTTTGATTGTAGTTAGTGTTGCTAGTGCAAGCTGATGAATTTTTATCAAAGGAAATAATGTTTTTGAACCAAGCAGAATTATATCTGATGATCCGATGGCTACCTGTGTTGCTGAACCAAATGAAATTCCTACATCAGCAATTGTTAACGATGGACTGTCATTAATGCCATCACCAACCATAGAAACAACTCCTTTCTTTTTTAATGATTCTATTACTGCTGATTTTTCCAACGGAAGTTTTTCCGCAATTATTTCATCAATACCTGTTGCTGCGGCAATTTTTTCACATTGTGGTTTTCTGTCACCACTTAATAAAACGGTATGCATTCCTTTCTTCCTGAAATAAGCAACCATTTCTGCAGCACCTTCTCTTATAGTTTCATCTAATGTAAAAGCAGCTAGCAAAGTTTCATTTTTTGTGATTACAACCTGATAATCCTTTCCTGTCTTTTCTTTAATGATTGCTGATGGTCTTCCTATATAATATTTATTTTTTTCTTTATCAGTTCCACGCATGCCAAATCCTTTTTCTTCTTCAATGGATGTGAATGGAGATGATTTATATTCATCTGAAACTTCTAACTTCATTAATGCTTTTCCAACAGGATGTGAAGAATGTTTTTCTAACTGCCGGATGATATGATGTACTTCATCAGTATCAGTATCAGTAAAATATTCTTTTTGTGCAATGGTTAATTCTGAATCAGTAAGTGTTCCCGTTTTATCAAATACTATGATTGTTGATTTTGCAAAGTCTTCCAGTACTCGTCCTCCCTTTACCAGAATTCCTTCTTTAGCAGCGCGTCCAACGCCTGCTGCAACGGCAGTGGGTGTTGCAAGTCCCATTGCACACGGACAGGATATTACCAGCACTGCAATACTGCGCATCATTGCCGATGAAAAACCAATATCATTATACCACCAGGAAATAAAAAATGTAAACACTGCAATTATCAGCACCGTTGGTACAAACCACGAACTTACTTTATCTCCAAGCCGTTGTATATTTGGTTTCTGATGACTGGCATTTTTTACAATTGCAATAACATTATTTAAAACAGTTGCACTTCCTGTTGCCTCTGCAATCATTTTTATGGAACCGTTTATTACAATTGTCCCTGCAAGTACTTTATCATTTTCTGATTTTTCAGCAGGCATTGATTCACCTGTCATTGCTGATTCATCAATACTTGCATTGCCCTGGTATATTAATCCATCAGCAGGAATTTTATCTCCGGTATTTACTAAAATCAGATCATTTTTCTTTAAGTGTTCTGCATTTATTTCTTCCGTAGTTTCTTTATCAGTTAATGCATTTATAATTCTTCTGGCAATAACAGGTTGTAATGCTGCAAGTGATGCAACAGCAGAATTTGTTTTTTTTAATGTTCTGTTTTCAATAAGGTTTCCCAACAATAAAAAGGTAATTATTGCTGCGGCAGTTTCAAAAAAAAGAAATTGATGTCCTGCATCTGTATTACCGTATTTTATCAAACCGGCAACACTATATATAAAAGCGGAAAGCGATCCGGTAAGTATGAGCACATCCATATTTGGCTGACCATGTTTTAATGATCCCCATGCACTTCTGCCAAAATGAAAGATACCTATCAGCACAACAGGCAGACTCAAAAAAAACTGCAGATAACTGTTGTGCAGGAATGGGAACGGAAGCAGCATGTGGAGGAGAAGCGGTACTGTAAATACTAATGCTGCAAAAAAGAACAACTCCTGTTGTGTAAATCCTGTACGTTTTGTGATGGTGTCGGTTTTCAGAAAAGCTTTATAGCCAAGGCTGTTTATTTCGGCAATTACTTTTTCAACCGGAAGTTCTTTTTCTTCACCATATAACACCTGGCCTTCTTCATAATCCACCACCACATCTTTAATTCCTCTTTTTTTCAGGTGACTGCTTATTCCCTGCGCACAACTGTTACACGTCATGCCTTCCACACTAAGAATAATCCTGTCTTCCATGCTGCAAAGTTACGCCGTTTTAAGAAGCTGATTTTCTCTAATCCGTCTGCACGTTAACAGCCAGGATGGTATTTATGCACTTCCTTGTTCGTTTAAGTATTAAGAAATAGATTTGTTAGCAGTTAATCATTGTCCATTTACGTCAACACACATCTCAGTTATAACCAACTTCACATGAAATACTTATTACACAAAAACACTCTACCTGTAATTCTCCTTCTTCTGCAGTGCAACTTATTGTTTGCATTTCATTCTTCAGGCAAGGATCCGTATGCTGTTACTTTTATTGACAGAACGCAACTTTTGGATAAGCAGTATCAGCAGGAATTAATAAACGGCAATAACTGGCAGTCATTCCTGAAAAATCATAACGACTGGTTTGCGGTTTTTAATGAGAATAACGGGTTTCCACATCGTGCATTTGGTACACCTGTAATTATAAGCGGCGTTTCTGATCCTGCTTCTGCGGCAACTGTTTTTATTAATTCAAATCTCCATACATTTATTAATGAATCCGTTCATCTGGAACAAACAGGCATCACCACATCTCCAAAATATATACAGGTAAATTATAAACAAACATGGCAGGGACTGGAAGTTTTGTTCAGCCGTTTAACAGTTAAGATGACGCATGATTACAAAGTTGTTTTGTTTGGTGCTGATGTGCAGAATGATATTAATATAAATAAAACTCCAAAGCTAAGTGCAGGCGATGCAATAACTGCTGCAACAAAAGATATTAATGCAGTTGATATAATTATATCACAGCAACCGCAATTAAAAATTCTACCTCTACCTGTTGCACTTGCATACGATAACAGACTGGTTTATGAAATGATTGTTGATTTTAATTCTGAAGGCGAACCTGCTTCTTATTATACATTAGTAGATGCAAACTCCGGTAAAGTTTTGTATCGCTCTAACAGAGTAAATCATTTTTCTCCGGGTGGAACTAATCTCACAATTAACGGTACCATTTATCCAACAAATCCATACAATGCATCAGCAGTACTGCCTTTGCAATATATAAAGGTGGATGCGGGAAGTATATTTAATACTGATGAAAATGGTTTTCTTATTTTACCAAATGGAACTACAAGTGCTACTTTATCACTCGCAGGTTTGTATGGTATTGTATATACAGGTCAGACTGCAACAACAGTTCAGTCATTTGTTGCAAGTCTTGTTCCGGGAACTAACACACTTTCATTTGATCCATCTTCTGATATCAATCACCTCACAGCTTATTACCACGCAAATGTGGTGCATGATTATATGAAAACAAAATTGCCAACATTTACAGATATGGATTTCCCAATGGAAATTCGTGTGGATCGTACTGATGGAAATTGTAATGCATTTTATGATGGAGGACTTAATTTCTATACACATTCAAACGGATGCAATTCATTGTCGCTTGTAAATGATGTAGTTTATCATGAATATGGTCATGGTATTTCTTCTTTGTTTTATCAGGCTAACGGAACAACTTTTCAGAATGGTGGAATGAATGAAGGCTATTCTGATACATGGGCAATATGCATTACTGAAAATCCTGTTCTTGGAATTGGTTTTGATGATACTGATCCTGCTATTTCCGTTAGGAATTACGATTTTCTCAATGGAGCACAACGTAAAGTGTATCCGCAAAATCTAGTTGGTGAAGTGCATGCTGATGGTGAAATTATTTGTGGCGCATGGTATGATGTTGCAATAAATCTTGGTTCTGTAAATGCAATGTCTGATCTTTTTGTAGAGGCGTTATACGGACTTGCAAACGGACCAAATGGTACAGAAGGCCAGGTTTTTACTGATGTACTTATTGATGCACTTCAGGCAGATGATAATGATGGCAATCTAATAAACGGAACGCCAAACGTTAATGCAATTGCTGATGCGTTTGCATTGCATGGAATATCTTTACTTACTACTGCCAATCTTGCACACACTCCTGTAATTGCAGCACCTGCGCAACTTCCTGTTACCATTAATGCAGCATTAACAAATGTCAGTCTTCCTTTTGCATGGGCATTATCCGGTGTTCGTTGTGCTTATGCAATTAATACAGGCACTACATGGTCGGTAATTAATATGACAACAACTAATGGAACAAATTATACAGTTGATATTCCTGCACAAACTGTTGGAACTGTTGTAAAATATTATATATATATAGAAGATGTAAATGGTAAATCAAGTAATGTGCATCCTTCAGGTGCAGATGCTGCTGATCCGAATCTTCCTTATTTTATAAGAGTAGGATACAATTTATTATTTACTGACGATTTTGATGTGAATTCAGGGAACTGGGTATTTGGAATTGCAGGCGATAATGCAACAACAGGACTCTGGGATTATAATATACCAAATCCATCCTACGTTGGAACTGCAGTTGTGCAATCAGGAACACAGGTAACTCCTGGTGGTTCTATCTGTTTGTTTACAGGTAATGCTGCTGTTGGTGCAGGAGCAGGCACTAATGATGTAGATGATGGTAAAACAACTGTTCAATTGCAGGATGTAGATTTGAGTGCGTATACAAATCCTGCAATAGAATATTACAGATGGTATTCCAATGATCAGGGTGCAACTCCGGGAACTGATTTCTGGAAAGTAGATATTTCTAACGATGGTGGTGCAAACTGGGTGCCTGTTGAAAATACAAAAGTAGCTGATCATAGCTGGAGAAATGTGGTAATACGTGTGAGTGATTATGTAACACCATCAAGTAATATCTGGATGCGTTTTATTGCTGATGATGCAAATGCAGGAAGTTTAGTTGAAGCAATGATTGATGAATGGAGTGTGTATGAACAGGGTGTTGCAGGAATTACAGATGTAACTCCTGTTGATGTAATGAATATATATCCGAATCCGGCAGATAAATATCTTTCTGTGAGTTTAAAATCGGAATCAAAGTCAATAACACTGGAAGTGGAAAATG
>JBDTVD010000150.1:0-8253 GCA_040007375.1 Bacteroidota bacterium
AAGCAAATCACAACATATTTATTGCATTCAAGGGTCTTCCTATGACTGTTGCAAATATCACTTAAGAACAAACTGAAAGCAAATCACAACAACAGGAGATAAGTTGCATTGACCAGTTATACTGTTGCAAATATCACTTAAGAACAAACTGAAAGCAAATCACAACGATCATTGACGAGGTGTTATCACTTCCTGAACTGTTGCAAATATCACTTAAGAACAAACTGAAAGCAAATCACAACCAGGCGTGGATGCAGTCCAGGGAGTTTGTGACTGTTGCAAATATCACTTAAGAACAAACTGAAAGCAAATCACAACATTGCCTTGCTCTGCTGAAATTTGTCAGCAACTGTTGCAAATATCACTTAAGAACAAACTGAAAGCAAATCACAACAATGACCGCTTCATTACTGATGGAAAACGAACTGTTGCAAATATCACTTAAGAACAAAGTGAAAGCAAATTACAACTGATATCCATTTGCAATTCATGATGAGTTCAAAATTTATAAAATATCTGATAAAAAAACCCCGGATATAAATATCCGGGGTTTACTGTTTTTGACTTCACTAACCTACACCGCGTCTCCTGTAATTTCTTTTGTACTATTAAAAATACCGGTCTTACGGGGCCGGTATTTGCACATTTGTAATCAACTCCTCCCCACAATTCTTTCAATGCTGATATGGTAGTTGAACGATTTAGTGAGTGATGAAGTTTGCCATTTATACATTGAAAAACCTGTCACGATTTGTATGACAGATTTCAGAAAATATAAATCCGGAATTAACCTTAATAAACCGAAAGGTACTCTAAGTATAAGAAATTATCTCACCACCAGCTTCTGACGGTATTTATTTTCTGATGTTGTTATTTCAATAAAATAAACTCCGGAAGAAATGTTGATGGTATTTACAAAAATATTCTTCTGTCCGGCCTGTACTTCGCCAGTATATATATCCGTTACTTTTTTACCATCAACTGCGTAAAGTGCTGCAGTTATATATTGTGTTGTTGATAGTGAAAGTGGAATGCATGTTATTCCTTTTGAAGGATTCGGATAAGCTGGCTGCATTTCTATAGAGAAACTATTTTCTTCAACTGCTGTTGGAGCGAGTATATCAAACTTCCAGTACCCTGCTGGTGCTGATATTGGCCGAACCTGTGTTTTACCACTTACCGATTGTGCTTCTATATAATAATAAATGCGTGTTCCTGATGGTTGTGCAGGTATAGTTGCTCCCCAATGATTGATCTGCGATGCTAATGATACCATTGGAACGGCCGTGTATCCAAGTGCTGTATCAATAGTATAATATAAAGTAGCTGATGCAACTCCTGTTCGATGTTGTATACGTGCATTAATTATGTAATCATTAATTGTATCATAAGTGTTGTGGTATGGCTGGTGAGATATTAATAATGGATCATTCACACCTAATTCTTTGGTGATGCAATGTAATGCACCAAGTGCCGGAATACTGGATGTGGACACTATTCCTGTAATGGTATAACCAGGTAATGCTTCTCTATATATATTCAATGCAATACTGTCTTCAGGAATATTATAAGTAGGAACGATAAGCGTTTTGTTGATGAAAGAAGAATTGGTGTAGGTAAAATAATCCCCTGAAGTGTTTGGATATGCACCGTTATCATCAGGCATCGGAATACGGATAACTTTATACGGAGTTCCATAAACACTCATGTAATTGGATAATATATATTGCAGGTTGGCTTCTATCTGTGGTCCATCAGCAATTCCTTGTGGATACTGTCCCATCACCAGTGTTTCTTCATCAATCAGTTTCATGTGCATATCAATGTGATGAATCTGATCATAAGGCAATGTATTCATCTTTATATATCTTGAAATACCCATAAACTGATTCATAATCGTATCAATTTCAACGGATGTATGACTTACATTAAAACCTCCTGCAGGAGAATTATCTGTCAAAATTAAATTCGACGAAAATCCTGTTCCGAATCCATCGCACATAAAATTACCTCCTGTATGTACAAGATCACCGGGTGCAGTTGTTGTTTGATATAATGGTGAATTTAATAATCCGGCAACTGTAATTGGAACAGCATCGTCATCAGGACGTGGACGATTATATATCCAGTCGATGGTGAGCAATGTATCTACATCATTGGTATACACACTCCACGGACCATAATCTCTGCACCAAACAGAATTTAGTGGAGTATTTACAAACTGTACATTCACTGTATCCACCCCACCACTTGCAAGATAGCTGGTAATGCTTGTTGGTGAATCCGGTGCTTCATATAAAAGAATAACTTTTGTTTCCACTTTAGCTGCTTTCACAATTTCGCGGAGCATGGCCGGATATGTTTTCCATGCAATTAAAAATCCCTGGAGTTCTTCCCACTCAGCCATTGTACGCAATGGAGAACCTGGTGGTGTTACCGAAGCTGTAGAAGGTGTGCTGTTACGCAACTGATTATACCAGGGAAGTTGTAATTTTTCAGCATCGGACATACGATGATCCGTCTGGCTGAACGTATTTAATGTAAAGAAGCTGCATATAAGAAGGACAAGATATTTCATCACCGGAAATTTTGTCCAAAGTAGAAAAAGTAAACTTAATGCAAAAAAGTTTTTTGTTAAATGATCAGCTTAGTGCCAATCCATGTTCCTGTAATAAAAACTGGCATTGATATAATTTCTCAAACAATGCAACACGATTCCGCACTTCAGAAATATCAAGTGGCTTACTTAATATTTCTACAGTCCCCTCTTCAAAATTCTGAAATTTTTTGTACTCGTTTTTTGTTAATGCAGTAATAAACAAAATCGGAATGTCACGTGTTTCTTCGTTTGCACGAAGCCGTTCTGCCACTTCAATACCATTCATTCCAGGCATTTGATAATCCAGTAAAATAAAAGCAGGTTTAAACTGTATTACTTTTTTCAATGCTTCCTCCCCTGACAATGCATGGATAAATTTACGGTTCGCTTTTTCCAGGATACTCTCCAGAGCAAACAGATTTTCCATTCTGTCATCAACCAATAGAATTGTTATGTTCATCCTGCTATCTTTTTCACAATTGATTAAAATATCTTCTATATATAATAACCTAATTATTAATTCTTAATTTTTAATTATTCATTACTTATAAAGCCATGCTTTCATTACTGATAATAATAATTCCGTATTTACCGGTTTGGTAATATAGTCAGATGCTCCTGCTTCAAGGCATTTTTCCCTGTCACCTGTCATTGCTTTTGCTGTAACGGTAATAATAGGAAGTGATTCAAAACCCGTCATATTCCTGATTGCTTCTGTTGCTTCATATCCATTCATTTCCGGCATCATAATATCCATCAGAATAATATCAATGTGATCATTCTTTTTCAATAATTCAATTGCTTCCTTTCCATTCATAGCACATATCACCTGCATTCCTTCTCCTTCAAGAATGCTTGTCATGGAATATATATTCCTCATATCATCATCTGTGAGCAAAACAGTTTTACCTTTCAATACTTCCTGCATCCGTTGCGCAGTACCGGCATCCACAGGCTCTGAACTTATGTTTGAAATAAACTGTCGTGTGGTGCTGTTTAATTCAATTGCTGCTTGTCTTTCTGTTACAAATATTTTATCCAGTTCCTTCAGACATTCATCAGGATTTCCATCAAAATAAACCAGAGGAACATTGAGTTCAGTGCACGCTGACTGCAATTCCTGCTGCATGTTTTCTGATTCCATCATTGCACGATCAGCAACAATAAAACGATAGTTTCCTTTGGTATTCAGCTGTTGAATTCCATCTGCAAATTCTTCAAAATAATCCAGGTGAACAGATGGTAAATCATGATCTGCAAGATGCATCATCTCCATCATCTGTTTTTTCTCTTTCCCCATCACCATACCTTTTGCATCAGCATGAATAATATTACCAGTAATGCTATTCATCAGTTGATGCAGATCTTTGCTGTTGGCAGGTTTACGGAAATAACTGTTGGCGCCCATTTCCAGACTCATATTTCCTTTGTCCATTGATGTTACTACATGCACAGGAATTAATTTAAGGTTTTCATCTGATTTAATCTGCTGAAGGATTGTCCATCCATCCATTACCGGCAAACGCATATCAAGAATAATTGCATTGGGTTGATATTGTTTTGCATACTTTAATCCTTCATCACCCTGCATAGCAACAATCGCTTTCATCTGATGTTGATGACAATGATTGACGAGCATCTGTGCAAACACATGATCATCTTCAATTATAAGAATTTTCTTATCTGAATCCTGAAGGTCATTTCTGTCATCACGCAATACAACTGTTGAAGTGGTAATTTCTTTACTCTGATTTATCTCTGTTCCATTATTCAATTCATCATAAACAGGAAGATAAAGAGTAAACACACTTCCTTCTCCTTCCACGCTGCTGAGTTGAATTTCACCTCCCATAACCATGGCAAGTTCCCTGCATATTGCAAGACCTAATCCTGTACCACCATACTTGCGGCTTGTTGATCCATCAGCTTGCTTAAACGCTTCAAAAACGAGTGCCTGTTTATCTTTTGCAATTCCGATTCCTGTATCCTCTACTTCAATAGCAAGTACATTTTTTTCAGATAACAATGCTACATTATTAAATATAGTTCCATTTTCTGCGAGCTTTATACTCAGACTTACGCTTCCACCAGCATCAGTAAATTTTAAAGCATTACTTAAAAGATTTTTCACAATCTGTTCTACTCTTACACGATCACAGTTCAGTTTAATAGTTTCCGGTACATATATATTAACTTCGAAATTCAATTTCCTGTCGTTGGCAAGTTCCGTAAATAACATTTTCATATCAGCAGTCATTCCTGAAACAGTAAATATTTCATTTTGGAGTTCCACTTTTCCTGCTTCTATTTTTGAGAGATCAAGAATATCATTTATCAGCGTAAGCAAATCACTTCCTGACTTATGAATAATATGAGCATGCTCCACCTGTTTTTGGTTGAGTGTTTCCTGTTTATTATCGGCCAGAATTTTTGCGAGAATGAGAATACTATTTAATGGTGTGCGCAACTCATGCGACATATTTGCAAGGAATGCCGATTTATATTTATTACTTTGTTCGAGTTGTTCTGCTTTAAATGCAAGGCTCTGACGTGCTTCTTCAACAGCAATATTTTTTTCTTCCAGCAGACGTGCTTTTTCTTCCAGCTCATTATTCATCTGCTGCAGTTCATGTTGCTGTCTGCGAAGTTCTTCTTCTGAATCAGCAAGTTCATTTGATTTTTCAGTAAGTTGAATATTAATGGTGCGAAGTTCCTGTTCCTGAGTTGCCAGTTCATCAGCTTGTTTTCTTGATTCTTCCAATAGCTGTGTGGTAATCATATTTGCACGAACACTAAACAGGCTTGCTGCAAGTGGTTCAGTAATTTTATTCAATAATGATTTTTGTGTTGCAGTTAAAATAGTTAGTGATGCAACAGATAAAACACCTACTACTTTACCACTTGTTGAAAGAGGTAGTATCATTAAACTGCAGGAAGTACTTTCTGCAATTCCCATATCAATGGTAAAGAACGGGTCACTTACATGGTCGAGATCAATCACTTTCTTTGATGCAATTGCCTGACCGATCAATCCTTCTTTTAATTCATATCTTTTGCTGTTGAGAATATTACCGTTCAATGCATAATAAGCTCCAAGCTGAATATGCATGTCATCCATATTATCGCTGTTAAGAAGAAAAATTGCAGCCTGCTGAACATCCACATACTCCACTACCATATTAATAGTGTTATCAAGTAACTGATTAAAATCATCAGAATTACTTCGCATGATATTATGCAATCTTGTTAAACCATCATTGATCCATGTATGTTGTGAATCAGCATCACTTGCAGCCTTTAAACTGTTACGCATCTGCAGTAATGCCTGACCATGCACATCATTATCACTTAAAGGAGTAAAAGGCACATTCAGATTTCCTTTACCGATCTCTTCCGCAAAACTTGATGTGCGTCGTACACTTTCAATTAGCGATTTAAGTGCAACGAGCATTTCACCAACAGCATTCTTTGGAATTGCCATACGGTATTCAGGAAGCCTTCCAAGATTCATCTCAAGAATAATTTCACGAACACGCATTACAGGAACAATAAAAGAACGTGAGATTACAAATGCAGCGAAAAATAATGATCCTACAATTAATATAGCGATACTGAATACAACAGCCATCAACGTGTTCAACTGTTCCAGCATCTGATCCTGTTTTGTTTTTGCATCTGCTGCCTGAATGGTCATTATTCCGATAAGCCGTTGTTCAATAGATTCTGAACGGGGAATAACTTCTGTTTCGAGAATTTCTTCAGCAGCAAATTTTTTCATTGGATCCTGGTAATCATCAAAAGTTGCCAGTTGATTCATGATGCGTTGCTGAAAACGGGTGAGTTGCTCGTAGTCATTAAGTACAGCAACAACATTAGAAACCTTATTCTCCTCTCCCCACTTATTCATCAATTCCTTCAGTCTAAATTTACACTTCAGGTATTCATTATTATTAATTTTTTTTAATGCTTCCTTATCATGTGAATTAGATGGAAGATACACCCAGTTCGTAATAAGCATTCTCGATTTCACAACCAGTGTGTTCAACTGAGTTAATGCATCACGGGAAGGAGAACTGTTGTTTACAATATCCTTTGTAGTGTCCTGGCTTTTAAGAATTGTGTAACTGCTGAAAATGGCATTAAAGAATGCAATAGCAATAACAGCAATGAAAACAATATATATTTTCGTGTCAATCTTTTTGTATGCCTTATCCAAATTTTTCATGAAAATCAGTCTTTATTAACTACTACGGCCAGTTCATATAATTGCGTGGAAATTTTCAACCCTTCTTTCCTGATCTCCGATTCATTTATTTCAAACTTCATTCTTTCATCCTGTCTGATAATATTGATACATGCCCCTTTTTTGGCCATGTCTCTTTCTTCCGTAACAATCAGAACTCCATAACTGTCAGAATTATTATCAATTTCCCTGATGCGATCCCCTTCTCCTTTCGACACAAAAAGAATATCAAACGAATCAAGCTTATCTATCGATGATGTTTTTCGTATTTCAACAGGATAATCTTTGATCCTGCGTTCTTTTAAAATAACGATCAGTTTATCAAAAACCGGAGAGTTTCCAACTACTCCAATTACAAATTTGCCATTGATTTTTCCTTTGGGCCATTCAATGTGTTTAGTAAAATTATAGATGAAGAGTGCTTTGATGGTAGGCTCATCTTCATTATCTGCCAGCCTGAAAGAAAACAACATTACTACTGCCATCGAGGTGACAATAATCCGTTTTGCTGTGTGGTCAAATACCCTTTTCATTTGTCGTCTTTTTACGTCCTGTTTACTTATTGTCAATAATTTACTGTGCCGGACAAAGAATCAAAGCAAACTGAAAAGCCTGGCAGCAACTTGTAAAACGTACTGATATTTCTTCTTAACAGGATCATATTCCTTATACGCATCTCTGAAAAATGGTTGCACCGGAAATAAAAAAACCCCGTAAAACTACGGGGCTTAGAGAGGTCGGGAGTAGAGTTGAACTACTGTGAGAGATCTTGCGGATCTCCGCCTAACGCTCGGCCACCCGACCATGATTGAAGCTGCAAATTTAGCTCAAAAAAATATTTCTACGGACGGGTAGGGGTAAGGGTTCCTTAAATTGTCTTAGAACCAGCAGCCGGCAAAAAGGCCATTACAGTTTGATTAATTTCGCGCAGATAAAAAGTTTCTGTGGAGTCAGATGATCAACAGTTAATTGCAGCATTACAGCAGGGTGATGAGCAGGTGTATGAAAAGATTTTCAGACACTATTATCAGCGTCTTTGCAATTATGCCGGCAACATACTTAATGATATGGATGAAGCAGAAGAAAGTGTACAACAGGTTTTTCTTGGATTATGGGAGAAAAGAGCATCGTTAACGATCAGCACTTCCATTAAATCGTATCTGTACCGCTCTGTACATAATTCAGCACTCAATCGCATTAAGCATGGAAAAGTTAAACAGTTATATGCTGATGATTATATAAAAAGTAATGATGAAGTGTTTGCACATACAGAAAAAGAACTGGAGAAATCAGAATTGCAGAAACAGATTCAGAAAGCTATTGCCACATTACCTGAGCAATGCAGAATGGTATTTAAGTTAAGCCGTTTTGAAGAAATGAAATACAGTGAAATTGCCACACATCTAAATAT
>JBDTVD010000151.1:0-8219 GCA_040007375.1 Bacteroidota bacterium
TCCGTATGTAGCACCATGATAACTCTGGTATAAAGTAATAATCTTATGACGACCAGTTACTAATCTTGCAAATTTTATTGCATTTTCAATTGCATCAGCACCGCCATTGGTAAAAAAAGTTCTGTTTAATGTTCCGGGTGTGATCTCTGAAAGTTTTTTAGAAAGTAATCCACGTGCTTCAGTAATCATTCCCGGATGCACATAACTTACTTCATTCATCTGCCTCACCACAGCCTCCGTAACTTTCGGATGAGCATGACCAATATTTACATTCATCAGCTGAGAAGAAAAATCAATATACTTTTTACCACTTCTGTCGTATATATATACACCTTTTGCATGAGATATATTCAACGGATTAAGTCCGCTTTGCTTCGACCATGAAATAATTGTATGCTCCAGATTATCTTTCAATATCTGTTTTCCAATATCAATTGTTGAAGTTTCCATCACTTGAATTTAATTATATATAATGATTTAACTCATCCAGTTTGTTTTTGCTTCCGGATTCCATTTCACAGAAGTCTTCTTTAATCTTGTCCAGAATTCAATAGAACTTTTTCCGGTGATATCATTCACGCCGAATTTACTTTCATTCCATCCACCAAAAGAAAATGGTTCTCGGGGAACAGGAACACCAATATTAACTCCAATCATTCCTGCACTTGCTCTATCCATTACCTGGCGTGCAATACTTCCACTTTGTGTAAAAACAGAGGCAGCATTTCCATATTCAGAACTGTTTTCAATTTCCAGTGCGTCATCAATATTTTTTGCACGGATAATTGCCAGCACAGGACCGAACACTTCCTCCTTTGCAATAGCCATATCAGGTGTTACAAAATCAATAACAGTTGGACCTACATAAAATCCATTTTCACTTCCTTCCACTTTGCAGTTTCTTCCATCAACAAGAACTTTCGCACCTGCTGCTTCAGCATCTGCTATATATTTTTCAATTCTGTCTTTAGCAGCCTGGCTTATAACTGAACCGAGATTTTTTCCTGGAATAATCTTCTTTGCTTCATCACAAATTTTCTGAATGATCATGTCTACATTTCCAACACCTACCATTGCAGAAGCAGCCATACAACGTTGTCCGGCGCAACCGCTCATAGATGCAGTAACATTAGAAGCAGTCATATCAGGATGTGCATCAGGCATTACAATCAAATGATTTTTTGCACCACCTAATGAAGTACATCTTTTCAGATTTGAAGTGGAACGACGATATACAATCTTTGCAACTTTAGTTGATCCTACAAAAGACACGGCATCAATATCAGGATGATCACATATTGCTTCCACAATTTCACGATCACCATTTACAATATTAAAAACACCATCAGGAAGACCAGCTTCCTTCAACATTTCTGCAATACGATTTGATGAAACAGGAACCTGTTCTGATGGTTTTAATATCATACAATTTCCAAGAGCAATTGCATTTGGAATAGTCCAGTGCGGAACCATGTGAGGAAAATTAAATGGTGCAATAGAAGCAACCACACCAAGAGGTTTATGTTCCACTCTGCATTCAACACCACGACTTACTTCCAGCAATTCACCAGAGATAAGTTGTGGAAGTGAGCATGCAAATTCAGTAAGTTCAATACTTTTTTCCACTTCAGCAATTGCTTCATCCAGTGTTTTACCATTCTCTTCATGCACGAGCATTGCAAGTTCTCTCACATTTTTTTCGAGCAGTGTTTTATAACGATAAAATATCTGTACACGTTCTTTGATGGGCATTAACGACCAGGAGGTAAAAGCTTCTTTTGCTGATTTTACTGCATCATCAAGATCAGTTGCTGTTGAAAGAGGAACTGTAGAAATTACTTTTCCATTAAGTGGACTGATCACTTCCATAGTCTTGCCATGAAAAGAAGTAAATGCTCCGGATATATAATTTCTCACTTCCGGATATTTCAAAGTTGCTGTTGCCATTATTAGTTATTTAAAGGTAAATGTATAATAAAAACTGGGAACCCGGAAAGCAACAGACAAGAGCTTACTTACAAAAAAGATTAGCCAATTGGAGAATTAGCCGATTAGCCAATGTGAAGAAAAAATATTCTCATAATTAGATAATCCGGTCTTGATACTTGATACTTATGTCTTGATACTATGGAGAAGAAATAAGTGGTATGTTGAAATAACTTTATGAATGAAAGTGTGATTACACTCCTATATCTTCATTCCATAAGTCAGGACGATCAGCAATAAAATGTTCCATCATTGAAATGCATTCTTTATCATTCAGGTCTATTACCTCCACGCCATGCTGACGCAGAAACTCCACTGCACCGGGAAATGTTGCCGACTCACCTGCAATCACTTTTTTAATTCCGAACTGAACAACAGCTCCTGCACAGAGATAACAGGGCATTAAAGTAGAATACAGAACAGTGTCTTTATAATTACCGACACGACCGGCATTACGAAGGCAATCAATTTCTGCATGCGTCATCGGATCATTTTTCTGCACACGCTGATTGTGTCCGCGACCTATAATTTTTCCATCTCTGATCAACACTGATCCAATTGGAATTCCCCCTTCAGATAGACCTTTGCGTGCTTCATCTATTGCGGCTTGCATATATTCATCCATATCGCTGTTTGATAAGCTGTAAATATAGTACAGGATTATTCACCGCATTCATCCTTTAAAAAATAACAAAGGGTCATATCAACAAAAAACCCTTGCTGTGTACAAGGGTCTTTCTACAGGAAAAATAAAATTAAATACAACTATAAGATCACTATTTTCTTTGCAGTAATTCCTGCTGAGGTAATCAGACGAACTATATATAAACCAGGTTTTACATCCTGTCTGTTGAACTCATATATATAACTTCCTGACACCTGCTTTTCATCACAAAGCAATTGTGTTACACTACCATTAAGCGACATCAGGTTCATTTTAATATCTGATGGTTCATTCAGGTAAACAGAAAACTGTGATCCATACTGAACAGGATTGGGATATACACTGAATGTTTTTTCTGCATTATTTTTTTCAGCAACACCTGATACAAATTCATTTACAGTTGTTGATGAGGTATGAATAAAGTCGCCGGTTTTTGAACCGTTACCATTGCAATAATTAAATGCACCATAAAAAGTAACATTACCTGTTCCTGCAGCAGGAGCAACCCAGTCGAAATTCCAGGTTTTCGTATTAGCACCAGTTATACCTGCCAGTTTATGAGTAATATATTTTGTACTCTTTATCTGAGTAGTTGTTGTATTAGTAATAACAGGAGTTCCCATTAAAGTTCCGGTTGCACTTTGCGGTGAAATTTCAAAACCCCAACAAGAGTTGCCGGTCTGTGTGAGTGTTGCAGAAATAGTATACGTATATCCAGACACATATCCTGATGCAGGTATTGTAGAAGTGATAATTCCCGGAGTAGCAATTACTGCATTTCCTGTATGACAACTACTTTTTGCACATGTCTGGCCATCATAAGGAGAACCTGATACCATTGCCGGTGCTCCGGTTTCATCAGAAAACACATTATTTCCACTTAACATTATCAGTAATAAACCTGTGATGAAAATCAGGGTGATGAGAGTAATTTTTGATTTCATACCGGCAACCGATTATTCAGATTTAAACTATTTTATGAATGAGTAAATCTATGTCCTGCAGTTTTTGGAAACTAAAGAATTATGCTGGGCAAGAAATTTTTAATACTGAACTGGCAACTCTTAAACTCAGGTATAGACATTGATTTTTGATAAAATATAATACATCAAACAAAATCAAATTGGTAACGACCTCTTACAAATCTACACAATGCCCAATGATTTGCAAGCCATTTCTGCTGCGATCTGCTCCGCTTTCTTTTTTACAAAATCGGTTCCGGTAGCAACTTCTTTTTCATCAACCAGAAGTCGGATCTTAATCAGTTTTGATTTATTGTCTTCCTCAATAACTTCAAAATTAACTGAATGTTTTTCTCTCTGGCCCCAGTTTAAAATCCTGCTTTTAAAATTATTTTCAGTAATCTCCATTTCATGCAGATCAATATGATTCCTGATAATTCTGTCGAGGAGAAAACGTCTTGCACGCGTGTATCCTTTATCCACATAAATAGCTCCTATCAATGCTTCAAAAGCATCACCATACATACTTCTGTAAGAACCCGGCCCTGCATCCTTTTTCAGAAATTCATTGATGCCGATCTTCATGGCTACCTGTTTCAGATTTTCACGCGAAACAATTTTAGCGCGCATCTCAGTCAGAAATCCTTCGTCTTTATAAGGGAATTTTTTAAAGAGCATTTCAGCTACCACAGAACCTAAAACAGCATCACCCAGATATTCCAGACGTTCGTTGCTGAGTTTGATTCCCTGTTCCACTTCCAGAGCAAGTGAACGATGAGAAAAGGCAAGATGATAGACAGATAAATTTCCCGGATAAAAGCCTAAGAGATTTCGTAATGAGCGCAGAAAATCTTTATCAGGAGAAAATAATAAACGGTAATAGGACCTGAACAGCACCCAATCAGGCTTTATATTTTCTGAAAATCACAGAAGCATTTTGTCCGCCAAAACCAAAAGTGTTGCTTAATGCAGCGTTTACAATGCGTTTTTCTGCTTTATTGAAAGTAAGATTAAAACGTGCATCAATCTCAGGATCGTCAGTAAAATGATTGATGGTTGGTGGGATAAGATCATTCTGAACGGCCAGAATTGTTGCTACAGATTCGATAGCACCTGCTGCTCCTAACAGGTGGCCTGTCATTGATTTTGTGGAACTCACATTTAAATTAAAAGCATGATCACCAAAAACAGTTTTGATACCTTTCAACTCTGCCACATCACCTAAAGGAGTAGATGTTCCATGAACATTAATATAATCAATTTCATTGAGGCTTATTCCGGCATCGCTCAATGCTGCATTCATTACACCAATTACACCCAGTCCTTCGGGATGTGGCGCAGTGATATGATAAGCATCAGCACTCATGCCTCCGCCAATAAGTTCAGCATAAATTTTAGCACCTCTAGCAAGTGCATGATCCAACTCTTCCAGTATTACAACGCCAGCACCTTCTCCTGATACAAAGCCATCGCGATTCAGATCAAAAGGACGTGATGCAGTTTCAGGACTATCATTTCTAAGCGACAATGCATGCATGGCATTAAATCCACCGATTGCTGATTCATTAACTGCAGCTTCACTACCACCACTCATAATAATATCAACCTTTCCTAACCGGATTAAATTAAAGGCATCAATCAAAGCGTGTGTTGAACTTGCGCATGCAGATGTTGTTGTAAAGCATGGTCCGCGGAAACCGTATTTAATTGAAATATGACCAGGAGCCATATTCACTATCATCTTCGGAATAAAGAATGGATTAAAACGAGGTGTACCGTCGCCTCTTGCAAATGAAATTACTTCTTCCTGAAACGTAATCAGACCACCAATACCGGAGCCCCAAATACATCCTACCCTTTCAGGTTTGAAGGTGAAAGAGTCAAGGCCGGAATCCTTAACAGCTTCAGAAGCACAAGCAAGGGCATAATGAACGAACCTGTCCAGCTTACGTGCCTCCTTACGCTCCATAAATTCTGTAGGATCAAACCCTTTTACCTCACAGGCAAACTTGGTTTTAAACTTAGAAGCATCGAAACGTGTTATAGGTGCAGCTCCACTTACTCCATTAACCAGGTTTTTCCAATACTCATTAACAGTATTTCCCAGCGGAGTGAGTGCACCTAATCCAGTAACTACTACTCTTTTTAGCTCCATGAATGACGCCTGATGGAGTGAAATAAAAAATTATTTGGCGTTTGCAGTAATGTAGTCTACTGCCTGTCCAACAGTTGCAATTTTTTCAGCCTGATCATCAGGTATTGCGATGTTGAATTCTTTTTCAAATTCCATGATTAACTCAACGGTATCTAAAGAATCTGCACCGAGGTCGTTTGTAAAACTCGACTCATTAGTGATTTCATTTTCGTCAACTCCTAATTTGTCAACGATAATAGCTTTTACGCGTGATGCGATGTCTGACATTTTATTCGGTTTTGGTTTTAAAGAGGGGCAAATGTAATAAAATTCAATATTTAAAGTCCAAATGAGCTTTTAATCCACGCAAAAGAATCGATTAGTTGTTAGCAACCGTTCTTAACAGTTCATTTTTAGACGTTTAAAAAAATAAAAAAAGCAGGTTTATGCAACCTGCTTTTCTAAAATTATTCTGATGTTATTTTAAAGACGTGGCTTTTCTGTTTGCATCTTTTTTGGTAGCCTTACCTGAAAAGGTATACTGTTGACTGCCTCCCTTCTGTGAATACACAACCAGGTTTCCCGTAATCACGCCTTCATTAATAAATCCATTCCAATAAGCTCTTTCGCCATTATTACCCTGGTTACAATTAGAAGAGAAGGTAGCAATGATTCCTCCTCCACTGGTAATGTCGTAGGAGCAATTGGCAAAAACAGTTTGTTCAGCACTCTGTTCACTTGATTCCCTGGATTTGCTTTCTACATTGGCTGCTTTTAATGTACCATCAGAAAAGATTAGTGTCATTGTAGTTTTATCCAGATCAGTAGCCAGTGAACTTTCTGTTGCAGCAATTGGTTGACCTGATAAAGTAGTATTTACACCTATATGATTATCTACTTCATCAGCAGGTGATTTAACAGGTACATCAGAAACACCACCTGTATGCTCATCAGGAATTACTGTGCCTGCAGGAATATCTTTTGGATCTGCGGCTGGTTGTTCCTTAATTGTTCCTGTATTGATTCCGGTCTGGTTTACCGGAGATACAGGTTTAGCAGTTTCAGAAGTTTTCATATCAGCAGATGATGTTTCACCTTTTGATTTGATAGTAATACGAAACGATCTTCCATCCAGTCCATTCTTATCGGAAACTGTTACCGGTTTTTGCTTTACCGGAGTTTTCATTTCCTCTTTATTATCCTGTGCTCCGGCTAAAATTGTGAAGCAGGAAAATAATACAACCATTAAATTTCTCATGATATAATTGTTTTAAGTTAAGATAAAATATTGCTCAATGAGTGTAGATGTTAAAACAATATGCCATTAGTAAGTTACGTCTACTATTCACTGAATTCTAAAAAGTTAAATACCTTTTGAAATTTTTATCGTGCAACGAATGCAGCAGTCCGGGGGAAGATCTGTATCAGTTTAAAAGCATTTAAATTATGGATGAAGTATATTTGAAGAAATTTAAATCATTAAATAATGAGAATTTTTTGTTGCTTAGTATTCTTGAAAAACAGGAATGAAAAATAATATCTCATTTTACAACCCGAAGTTTTCATGAAAAACATCGCCATTCTTGCTTCTGGAAAAGGAAGTAATGCTAACAATATCTGTAACTATTTTCATAATCATCCACTTGTAAAAGTTACAGCTATAATAAGTGACCGAAAAGAAGCAGGTGTTTTCCAGGTGGCAAAAAAACATCAAATAGAATCTTTATATATAAACAAAGCAGAGTGGTTGCAGCCTCATCAACTAATTGCATTTTTAAAAGAAAAGAATATTGACCTGATTGTATTGGCAGGATTTCTGAAATTAATTCCCACAGAACTTATTATAGCATTTCCCGGGAAAATAATAAATATTCATCCTGCACTTTTGCCTAAATATGGTGGCAAAGGTATGTATGGTCATTTTGTACATGAAGCTGTACATGCTGCAGGTGAAAAGGAAACAGGTATTACTATTCATTATGTTGATGAACATTATGATGAAGGTGATATTATTTTCCAGGCAACAACAACTTTAAATAACGGAGATGATGCTGATATAATTGCAGCAAGAATTCATCAGCTGGAAATGAAACATTTTCCAGCTGTTATTGAAAGGATTTTATTGCCATCTTAGAAATGAGGTAAACGAAGAAAATAATTGAGGTGTACAGAACCTCCTGCAATTGCATTTGCTGTTTTATTGGACAATCTTTGTAATCCCAAAACAATTTTTTTATGAACTTCCTGCTTAATTCAGGACGGAAATTTATCCGTTCAGGTGTGTCAGCACCTATCTACTTAATTACATTAAGTGTACTGCTTCTGATTATATATTTTGTGAACCAAACTTCCGAAATAAATCCTGGGTCCAGTGAAGTTACTAATGCAGCTACAACAGAAGTACCTGCTTCTTCGTCGTCGTATAAAATTATCCGGCAGAGTGGATATGAACTCATCAAACCAATGTTAATAT
>JBDTVD010000152.1:0-8212 GCA_040007375.1 Bacteroidota bacterium
TACTACCTGACCTGCGCCCCAGCCACCGGATAACTGCAACTGATCAGAAGGTCTTTCTTCTACTACATAATCAATGTCAACTGTTCCGTTTTCAGGATTTGGTTTTGGATTTACTCCCAGTTTTTCCTGATCAAAATAACCTAACTGTGCTAATTCTCTCTGTGTACGAATGATGTCCGAGCGACTAAATAATTCTCCAGGTTTTGTACGTATTTCACGAAGAATTACTTTGTCATTTGTTTTTGTATTTCCACTTACTGTTACATTATTTATACGTGCTTGTTTACCCTCATAAATACGCATTTCAAGATCAATTGAATCGCCATCAACTCTTATCTCAACAGGCGTAACCTGGAAAAAAAGATATCCATCATCCATATATAAAGAGGTTACATCTCTTCCGCTCTGGCTAATTATCAGTCCCTCGTCAAGACGTTGCTGACTATATATATCTCCTGCTTTAACACCAAGTAATTGTGAAAGCAGTGAAGTTGAATATTTAGTATTACCAACCCATGTTATATTGCGGAAGTAATATTTGTGTCCTTCGTCAATAGTCATCTCTACATTCACCGTTTTTCTATCATAACGATAAACGGAATCTCTCACAATTCTTGCATCTCTGAAACCTCTGTCTTTGTATGCTTCAACAATTTTTTCTTTGTCAGTTGCAAAACCTGTTTCATTAAATTTTGATGATGTAAATATTTTATAGAATCCCTTTTCTTTAGTGCCTTTCATTTTCCTCCTGATTTTTTTCTCGGAGAATTCTGTATTACCTGTAATGATAATATCGTTCACTTTAATTCTTTTTTTATTCGTTACAACAACAGTCATGATTTCACTATTGAGTGCCGATGTATCTTTAGAGGTGCTGACATTTACTTCAACAAAAAGAAATCCTTTTTCAACAAAATGATCTTTCACTTTGTTAACTGTATTCTGTTTCAGATTTTCTGTAATAACTTTTCCGGTTACGAGTCCAAGTTTTTCGCGGAGTTTATCTGCTTCACCTTTGCTCACACCTTCAAAAGAAAACTTTGATAATCGTGGTCGCTCCTGTAAAGCAAAATCAAGAAAAATAAGTTTGCCTTCCACTTTCTTTACAATCACTTTTATATCTGCAAGTAATCCCTGTTTCCACAAATTATTAATCGCATCGGAAATGTCATCACCCGGAATGCGGATTTTTTCACCAATGGTTAATCCTGTCAGAGTAATCAATGCACTTTCATCAAGGAATTGAACGCCGCTAACTGTAAGTCCCCCGATTTCATATTCTTTTGGATTGGAGTAATCCATCAGTTCTTCCGTTCCTGTTATCTGAACCTGTGCTGTAGATGAAATTGAAATAAATAAGAAGATGATGAGAAGAAAGCGTTGCACTTTTTCAGGCATTAGGATGTTCGGTTAATTGTTCGGAGACACGTCCGAAACGGCGTTCACGGCCCTGGAAATTGATGATGGCATCATAAAAATCTTCCTTCGTAATGTCGGGCCATAGTTTTGATGTGAAATATAATTCGGCATAGGCAATCTGCCAGAGAAGATAATTACTGATCCTGTATTCGCCGCTTGTTCTTATTAATAATTCAGGATCAGGTATTGACTTCGTGCAAAGATGTTCGCTCACGGTTGATTCGGTGATGTCAGCAGGATTGATTAACCCGCTTTTAACTTTTTCAGCTATCAGTTTCATTGCCCGTGTTATCTCCCAACGAGAACTGTAACTTAATGCAAGAACGAGGGCCATGCCCTTATTATTGGCTGTCTTCTCAATTGCTTCACGTAAGTTCCTTGAAACACGTGATGGAAGATTTTCTGTATCACCTATAGTCAACAGCCTGATGTCGTTTTTCATCAACGTTTTCATTTCACTGCTGATGGTTCCAACAAGCAATTGCATTAATGCATCAATTTCAAATTTCGGGCGACTCCAGTTCTCAGTAGAAAAAGCATACAAAGTGAGATATTCAATACCTAATTCAGCAGCTGCTTCCGTGGTCTCCCGAACTGCATTTACACCATGCTTGTGGCCAAATGTTCTGATTTTACCCTGCTGCTTGGCCCAGCGTCCGTTGCCATCCATAATTACAGCAACATGTCGCGGTAATCGTTTGAGATCTATTTTTTCTTTCAGGCTCATTTTTTTCGAACGCGCAAATGTAATAATAACAGGAGGAGAAAAGGACTTGAATCTGTGAATAATACACTACTTCAACAGACAATCGATAGTATTAACAAAATCTATTTTCAACAGACAGTTTTATGCTGTTGTTTTCTATTTACTGAAAGTCTGTATCAATGAATTTTTATACGGAACGGACTACAGCTGTCAATATATTTTTTCGATAAAGTATAATTGATCTGTACTCCGGCGAAGTAATACCAGTCTCTGTCAGTTGAATTTCCTCTCTGGCGGCCGATATTTCCTGAAACCGGTTTTTTCAGTGAACGGTCACTCAGTAAACCAGCTGTTTTTCCATATTCTTTTCTGATTTCAAGAGGGTCAGCATACGTTGTGCTTACATCATCCAGATAGTCGGTATAAGTTCTTCTTACAACAGCTTCTAACTGAACTCCAAGTCGACGGCTCAGGCTGAATTTAAATCCTCCACCAAAAGGAATGGAAATAGATGTTCTTGAATAGGGTTTTCTGTCAGGATGAGTTTCTGTTCCCTGACCTTCTGTATGTAAAGGCTGAAGCGCATACCATGTTCCGCCTAATTCTGCTTTCGGATTAAAACGATATACTGCTATTCCACCAAACAGGTAAGGAGTAAAAATAGTAGCAGGATTTGATGTCTGGTAGGAGAAGAAATTAAACTCATAACCCATATGAAATTCGATGATGTTGGATTTGAACATAAGATTTCTGTTCAACTGAAATGTATCTTCTGAAAGTGCATCATCACCTTTGATTTTCATTAACCCCAAACCTGCACGGAATGACCAGTGATTACTGTAACATCTTCTATATTGAATTCCGATTGCGGGGCGAACTAATTCAGCATTAAACATTTTTGAATTAAGATCACCTTTATAC
This sequence comes from Bacteroidota bacterium, assembly GCA_040007375.1. Taxonomy (GTDB): domain Bacteria; phylum Bacteroidota; class Bacteroidia; order AKYH767-A; family OLB10; genus JANOXC01. Next base: position 3,047 of record JBDTVD010000152.1, read on the forward strand.
CCTGATACACCAACCATAATTCCCAACTCACGCGACTGGCCCGACGACTGAAAATGAATAAAAAATATACAGGCTGTTAGCGCAATTAAAATCTTCTGCATGGGACTGTTAACGCATATACAATACAAAAAGTACTGCTCTAAATGACGTTATACTTAAAAAATCGGGAAATTGGTACGACCTGTCCTTAGTTTGTAGTGTATGCTGAAAACTGCAAACATGTAAGCGTCCTTATCCCTTGGATCCCCTCTTTGCTGATCGGTGTTTGTCTGATTTTCATGACCAGGCAGAGCGGTTAACCCTGATTTGTCAGCCATAGCTGCTGCATCAGGTCCATTTGCTGCTGCAATTGCTGCATTATCATAATAGGTTTTACTTACATCATCAATATAATCGGTAAAAGTCTTTCTGAGCCCATACTCAAGTCCGATTCCCATTCTCCTGTTAAAAAAGTAACGGAATCCAAATCCTACCGGAATACAAACCTGAGTAAGCTTGTATTTGGTACGTGCAGGAGAGATTCCCTGGCCTTCTGTTCCCAGAGGTTGTAAAGCAACCCACTGATCGCCAAGTTGGCCTTTTGGATTAAAATGGAATACGCCTATTCCTGCAAAAGCATATGCTGAAACTTCATAAGTAGCACTTCTCTTAATTCCTCTTAAACGATACAGACCACCTTCTTTCTGGTTTAATACAGAAGCTTCAAAATTGCAATTCACTTCAAATATCGGTGAGCGGAAATTCAGGTTACGGTATTTTCTGAATGGTTCTTCAGTAAGTGCATCATCACCACTTACAGTTGCCCATGATGCATGACCGTGTAAAGCAAGAAAAGGAGTTATCTTATATCTCAAACCAACCACAAGTACCTGACGTGTAGCACTGAATTCAAGATCTTTAAAGCCGTTGGTACCAACCTGATTAGCACCTCCAAGTTCCCCTAGGAAGTTACTGGCGCCAATGCCGCCGCTCCATTCAAAACGATATGCTTTCCAGCGTGCCTTAACACGTTGTGCGTCACTTGCCGTCGAGAATAAGAGTGCAAGTGTCAAAATGAGAAGATAGTGCTTTTTCATAGTATGGTTGATAGCCTTGGGAACAAAGATAAAATTTTCGGTTATTTAAATTGCAAGAGACAATTTATTTATGTGAATTAATTTTAATTCCTGCTATCCAGCCCCCATTTTAGCTTGGTTCTCAGTGTTCCAAGGAAATTATCATTGTCAATTCTCACCAGATTCATGGTAAAATCTTCCTTGCGAACGGCAAGCTGGATGCTGGAATCGATGGTAACTGACCTGGAGTCAAGTGAGGCCAGGAAATACTGACTTCTTCCTTCAACTTCCAGTGATATCACATGTTTATCAGAAACTACAATCGGTCGTACATTCAGGTTATGAGGAGCAATTGGTGTCAATACAAAATTCTCACTGTGCGGAACAATGATAGGACCACCACAGCTTAAAGAGTAGCCTGTTGATCCTGTTGGTGTGGAGATGATAAGTCCGTCTGCCCAGTAGGAATTCAGGTATTCACCGTTCAGATAAGTATTAATGATAATCATTGAGGAACTGTCTTTCTTGTGAATAGTAAGTTCGTTCAATGCATAATTTACTTCACCAAAAAGCAACTTGTTCGATTCCAGTCTTAAGAGACTTCTTTTGTCAAGTGAATATTGCCCTCTTACTATATGTTCAATTGCTACAGTAATCTGTTCTTTTGATATGCTTGATAAAAATCCTAAACGGCCTATATTAATTCCCAGCACGGGCATTTCAGAATTCTGAACAAGTGTTAATGTATCCAGTATAGTTCCATCACCACCAATACTGAAAAGAAATTCAACGGATCCTCTGATCTCTGCTCCTGAACTGAACAATTCAAATTTGCTGCTGTCAGTAAGTAATCCTTTTACCTGGTTGAAGAATGGTTGATATACGACTGGTGTGCATCCGGCTTTCAGCAGTTCGGCAAAAAGAATTTCAACATAAGGCAGACTTTTCGGATCAACCTGACGGGCATATATGGCAATCTTCATATTCTATATAATGTTGTGAAAATATAGATTATTTAAAAGGGAGCTGCAAAATTGATAAAGAAACCATGTTCGCCAAGATGATTAATGGAATATTCGAAACGGAAAACAAGATCGTAATAAGTAACATAATCAATTCCTGCACTATAACCTGTAAGCCATGTATTGCTTAATGGATTGTCTTTGCTGAATTGTCTGTCTCTTACATAACCCGCATCAGCAGAGAGTGAAAAATAAATGGTGCTTGGTATTTTGTTGAATTTTTGTGATCCTAAAAAAGGAATAATATATATATGCGTTGGAATGAGTGTATATTTTATGAGTGTTGATTTTACAAGAAAAAAGTTATTACCGTTGATTACATAATATTCATATCCACGTACTGCATCAGTACCATAACCTAAGGCTCTCATATTTACAAATGGTGATAATGATTGCCCGGATATTTTTCCCTTTATTGATATAGATGAATGCCATCGCGGAGCCCATTCATAATATTTTCTTATTGATGAAGCAAGCGCTAATATTTCCGGTTCATTCTTTAAGAAGCCAAGTCCTGTCCGTGCAACTTCAAAATCGAAAAGATGTCCTTTCAATGGGTATGGTTGGTAATTTCTTTTATCATGTCTGTATGACCAGCCAATGCTGATCTGTTGCTGCATCGGATCAGGATGAATAAAATATTCTTTGTTGAGTGAAATAATTGTATCAATAACATCAACACGACGATAATCAAATGAAAAAGAATAAAAATCGTAGATGCCTGATCGTCTTGTTATTTTACCATAAACTGTCCAGTCTTTTCTGATAAACTGATCCGGATCTTTGTAATACACAAGTTTGTTTCCTTCTGTTGCATAGGCAATCTCACGGTTCCTTGTATAAAATGCACCTATGGTTAATCCCAGATTCTGCTGTTTATTTATATATGGAATATTATAAAACAAACCTAAACGTTGTGAGTATCCCAATCGCACCTGCAACTTTAATGACTCATCACGACCTCTGAAATTTTCGCGGGTGAGATACATTCCGTAATTCGTTCTGTTAAAATCACGCGTTAACCACCACTCATTAAAATTTCTGTCAACTACTTCAAAGAAGGGGAAAGGCCACAAATACCAGCGTTCAGCAAGATCAATATGTATATCCACTCTGCCTGATGCATCTGCATATTTTTTAATGTCAGCAAAATTAAAAAGCCCTGTGTTCAGCAGGTTTTCTTTACTGCGTACAATTGCATTGTCTAATATAAATTCAGGAAGCGAATCACCTTCGTGAAAAATTAATTCTCTTTCTATTATATATTGTTTGGTAACTTTATTTCCTGTGATGATGATCCTGTTTACTTTTAAATCAGTTACAACAGTATCACTTTGCTGCGCTGATGCATCAGAGATAAACAGTACTAAAAACAGTGAAGTAAGCAGCTGAACAACTGTCAGCCTCAGTTGGTTTTTCATCGAAGTTTACCCGATACTAAGGTAATTCATCAGCGACTCATATCTGTTTTTCAGATCATCGCCGAATTCACTTTGAAAGTAGGAAGCAGTAACATGATAATTGTATCTATAGAATGCAGATAATATTCTTGCAATGTCAACCTTGTCAATTTTAATAGTTAATTCAATAAGTTGCGGATCTAATGTAGCACCCACACTGGAACTTAATATATGTGCTCCGTCGGATTCAATTATCTGTGCAATTTGTGACATGCTGAAATCGCTGAATCGTAACTCCAGTATAATAATTCCACCAGGCATGTAAACTGATTTGCTTTCTGCAAAATATTCAACAAGATCAGCAATGGTTATTAATCCTTCGTATTCCTGGTTATCATTTAAAACAGGAATTACATCGCATTTATGCAAAGCCGCAAATTTTACAACATCATATACATGCTGATTGCTGTAAACAAAAATTCTTGATAATGGTGTTTCCTGGCTTTGAAGTAATGCTTCCGGTGCATTGTTTTCTACAAGATCAGATTGTTTTATCAATCCAATGAAACTCTTTCCACTGATTACCGGCAGACTGTTGAGATGGAATTCATCCATCCACATTAAAGCACGCCCACAGGTATCTGTTGGTTTTAAAGGAGGAATAGTGTCTTTTATTAATTTTCCGGCAAACATTGTTCTTTCTACGTTACTTATTGTTTCTGGTTTCGCATTTTTGAAGGGGCAAACATAGTACTTTGATTGATTGTGATGTCTGAGAATCAATGATAGCTTTAGTTTCTTTTCTCATTTCAATCGAATACTGCATTTTTGTAATCTACATTAACGTGCCATTCTGATCTATGGTATTAAACGGTTTAAACAATTACAACAACTTGACGAAGCTTAGTGTTAATATAAATAAGATTGCAACGCTGCGTAATGCACGTGGAGGAAATGTGCCGGATTTAATTCAGGCTGCACTGAATATTGAACGTTTTGGTGCCGAAGGAATTACTGTTCATCCACGACCTGATGAACGGCATATAAAGTTTGATGATGTGCGTGCTCTCAAAAAGGTGATCAGCACAGAACTTAATATGGAAGGTTATCCTTCTCCCTCCTTTATGAAACTGGTGGAGGAAGTACGACCTGCACAGGTTACACTCGTTCCCGATCCTCCTGATGTTTTAACAAGTAATGCAGGATGGAATACAGATCGCCATAAGTCGCTTCTTACTGATATGGTAAGTTATCTGAAAAGCCTGAACTGCCGCGTTTCTTTATTTATTGATGCTGATCCACGTATGATTGAATATGCTTCGCTTACCGGAACTCACCGTGTTGAATTATATACAGAGTCGTATGCAAAATTGTATCCTTCCGATCCTCATGCTGCAATTACTCCTTATATTGAAGCGGCGAATACAGCATCTATGTGTAACCTGCAGTTGAATGCAGGACATGATCTGAGTCTGGATAATCTTGCTTTTTTTGCAAGAATGATTCCTGCTCTGATGGAGGTATCAATAGGGCATGCATTAATAAGTGATGCACTATACCTTGGGCTGGAGGAAACAGTTCATCGCTATCTGAAATGTCTTCAGCCTTCAGTAGATTAAATTATTGTGAGGTGGATGTAATCTTATCTCATTATTTTGATACCTCATATCGTTTGCGAACTTTGCCCCG
>JBDTVD010000153.1:0-8132 GCA_040007375.1 Bacteroidota bacterium
ACCAGCGACATTAACCTTGAAGGCTTTACTGAGGGCATTTATATTATAAGAGTTATTAAAGATGGTATCGAATCCAACACAAAACTTATAATAGAATAGGAAGAATGTAGTTTAAATCCACAAACTGACAGCATACTTAATCATTATTTTATGCTGTCAGTTTGTTTTTATTAATTATAGTATTTAGTATTGTACCTGTAAACGAAAAAGTCCGGTTGTCACAACCCGAACCGGAAAATTAAAATTGAATCTTTTCAGGCTGTTTTCTTCTGACGGCTGTTAAAAATTGTACTTATTTAAATTCTAATTAACCAACCACTTAAACCAATTTCAAATGAATCCTTATTACAAAGTGCAACCTGCTTCGGCAAGGGCAACTAAAAGTCTATAATATTATAGCTGCTGATTAAATATCCCGGTTGTCACCACACGACCCGGAAATAAATCCATCAACTTTCAGGCTGCTTTCTTCTAACAGCTGTTAAACATTGTACTTATTTAAATTCTTATAATTAATCAACCACTTAAACCATTTTAACATGAATTATTATTGTAAAGTACGCCGTACTTCGGCGACGAATGCACCAATGGTGCGAATCAGAAGTATCCTGTTATTATTATTCATTCAACTACTAATGGTGAATGTAACTTTTGCATCCCATCTCATGGGAGGTCAGATTACATTTACAAACTTAGGAGGTAATGTTTATAAGATCAGGCAGATTATATATAGAGATTGCAGTGGAATTTCATTAGGTTCTACCACTGTTGTTGCTATTTCACCAACCTCTGCAGGTGCGTCAGTAACTTTATCGCGCATTTCCATTACCGATGTTTCTATTCTCTGTCCTGGACAAACATCTGTTTGTGCCGGAGGTATAACAGCAGGAATTGAAGAACATATATATGAAGGTAATGTTACTTTACCACCACTTGCAGGAGGAGCTTCATATACTCTTTCTTCTTCTCTGAATGCACGAAATACAATTATCACAACATTGACTTCTCCCGGATCACAAGATATGTATGTTCAAACCATACTGAATCCTAACCTGATTCCACAAAATAATTCACCACAATTCCTGAATCGTCCTATAGGTACATTCTGTCTTGGTCAATTGTCTTCAATCTCTCCAAACGGTTTCGATCCTGATGGTGATGCTCTTGTTTATTCATTGATACCTGCCCGTCAGGCATCAGCAACAAATGTTAATTATGCAGGTGGATTTTCCGGTACTGTACCATTAAGTTCATCAACACCAATTACTATCAATCCAACTACCGGTGAAGTTTCATTCACTCCTTCTGCAATACAGGTTGCTGTAATTTGTATTAAAGCTGAAGAGTATCGTGGTGGAGTTAAGATTGGAGAAATCATTCGCGATGTACAGATTAAAATGGTGAATTGCGCAGGAAATATTTTACCGGTAATTTCTGCACTTCCAAATGTAGTAGTGCAGGTTGGTCAAACCTATTGCGTAAATGTTGCCGCAACTGATGCAAACAATAATAATATCAGTTTATCTGCTGCTTCAGGTATTATTCCTCCTGCAACTTTTGTAATTGGTTCTTCAGGACCAGGTTTTAAAAATGGTACTTTTTGTTTCACTCCTGATCCAAGTCATGTTGGAAATACCTTTTCAGTTTCATTGACTGCAACAGATGATTTTTGTCCGCAACCTTCTTCAACCGTAACCACATTTAATATCACAGTACCTGCTGCATGTAATGTTTCTATTTCCGCTTCTGCAACATCAACAACATGTGCTGGCACAAATGGAACTGCTCTATCATCTTTATCAGGTGGAACAGCACCTTATAGTTATTACTGGACAGGACCGGGAGGTTATACTGCCAACACTGACTCCATTAATAATCTTTCTCCCGGAACTTATTGCATAACTATTGTTGATGGTAACAGTTGTGTGGATAGCACTTGCGTAAATGTTGCTGCAACAGTTTTAGATGATAACAACGTTTGTACAATTGATTCATGTGATGCAAATGGAGCAACACATACACTGATTGATTTTGATGATAACAATATATGTACAACTGATGCCTGTGATCCGATAACCGGCATCAGCCATACCTATTTAAATATTGATGATAATGATGTTTGTACAATAGATGATTGCAATCCTTCAACAATATGCTTTAATGGTATTCAGGCACTTGATGGATCAAACAGATTTTTCAGATATGCAACAGTTTATGACTGGGATTGCTGTTTGTTTAATAATGCTGCCGCAAATAATGAATCACCATTCGCTTATCCTGTTGACGGACATTTTAAAGTGGAATATGATTGCGCAGGACATGGAATTATTATAGAAGCAACAGGTGGTTATGCAACATATCCTGGTTTAACTGTTGGTTCTGCTTATAATACTCCTTTTGTATCGGTTGTACCAGGTGCATTAACTGCAACACATGCAAGTTTAATTGTTGATGGTAATTGCTGTAACTCTGATGGAAGCAGAATTTACGTTGAATTAACAGATGAGCGTTTTGGTGTTGTAGCAGGTGTTACACATACATTAATCGATTTCGATGATCATAATGTTTGTACAATTGATGCATGTGATCCAATCACTGGTCCATATCATACTCAGGTTAATCTGGATGATAATGATATCTGCACAACAGATGCTTGTGATTCAATAAATGGTATTACTCATATACCTGTTATTGTAACTGTAGGACCGATTTCAGGAACTACTTCAGCATGTTTACCATTAGTTGCAGGTATGTATATATATACTGTTCCTGCAGTTCCGGGAGCAACAAGTTATACCTGGACAACTCCTGATCATATGGATATTATTACAGGACAAGGAACAAACACGCTGGCAGTTAATCTTACTTCAGGTTCAGGAAAAGGTGTTATAGGTGCATTATGTGTTAAAGCAAATACACCATGCGGAAGCCCTACAACATGTGTACAGATTGATTTCAGTTCTATCAAACCTGTTACACCAGGATCAATAAGTGGTCCTGCTAAACTTTGTCCGGGAGAAACAGGTATTTATTCTGTTGCACCAATTACAAGAGCAAGTCAGTATAACTGGGTATTACCTGCGAATATGACCTATGTAAGCGGAGCAGGAACAAATGTGGTTACTCTGCTTGCAGGTCCTTTATTCAGTGGTGGTAATCTTGATGTTGTTGCAGCAAATGCATGCGGTTCAAGTAATCCAAGAACACGTGCGATTGCACTTAATCTTCCAACAACACCTGGAGCAATCAGTGGAATAGGAGCTGGTGTTTGCGGAATGTCAGGATTTGTTTATTCAATTGCTGCAGTTCCGAATGCTACATCATATATATGGACAGTTCCTGGTACAGTAACTTTAAACAGCGGACAAGGCACTACTTCAATAAATGTTTCTTTCCCTTCTAACTTTACCAGCGGACAAATTACTGTGAAGTCAGTAAATTCTTGTGGTGTAAGTGCAGTAAAAACATTTAATGTTGTTGGAGCACCGGCACAACCTGGAGTAATTACAGGTCCTGTTAGTGTTTGTACAGGAAGTTTAATTCATTATGCAATCAACACAGTCCTCAATACTTCTAACTATACATGGACGGCTCCGGGTGTAATTACAACTGGTCAGGGTACAAAAGAAGTGGATGTACAATTCGGACCATCACCAACTGCAGGTCAGGTAATCACAGTTACTGCATCCAATGCATGCGGAACATCACCATTAAGATTATTAAGCGGAATTACTGTCAGTTTCTGTATTAAAGCAGCTTCCTTGTCAGCAGGTGACGGATTATATATATATCCAAATCCAGCAACTGACCAGGTAAATATGGAAATTGAAGCACTTTACAATGAAAAAGTAAATGTTGCTATTATTGATATAACCGGTCGTTCCGTTTATTCTTCTGAAGTAGAATTAAACTCAGGAATTAATAAAATCTCTATCAACACAAATCACTATAATGAAGGATTATATATGGTGAAAGTGACAAGAGAAAACAAAGAGACTATTTCAAGATTGATTATAAACAGAGATTAAGTTTAAGTTAGTGAAAGGAAGGGCCGTCATCCTGATGACGGCTTTTCTTTTTTATATAGAAGCCTTATATGCAATTACCAGCTTCACACATTCAACAGCTTCCTTAACATCATGCACTCGTAAAATACAGGCACCATTCATCAATGCAATGGTATTTAAAACTGTAGTACCGTTTAATGCTTCCGCAGCTTTAATCTGAAGCGTTTTATTAATCACCGATTTTCTTGATAATCCTGCCATAACAGGACCAATCACTTTAAACAACCCGAGATGTTTCAGCAGAGAAAAATTATGATCTGCATTTTTACCAAAACCAAATCCCGGATCAATTATAATATCATTAATTCCTGCTGATCGTGCATCCATAACACGATCCACAAAAAACTGCATCACTTCTTTCGTTACATCTTCATATTGCGGATTTTTCTGCATCGTTTCCGGGTTGCCCTGCATATGCATCATAATATAAGGTGCGTGGTATGCAGCAACAGTCTTAAGCATTTCCGGATCCTTTCCTGCCGTAATATCATTTATTACAGATGCACCTTCTTCCATGGCCTGTTTAGCTATCGTTGCTCTGAAAGTATCCACAGAAACTATAGCATCAGGAAAGTATTTCTGCATCATCAGTAAAACAGGGATCAACCTTTCCCATTCTGCTTTTTCACTCACATCTGCAGCACCTGGCCGCGATGAAACAGCACCAATATCAATAATAGCTGCTCCATCAGAAAGCATTTTTTCAACCCTTGCCTTCCTATCGCTTTCCTCGTTAAATTTGCCACCGTCGTAAAAAGAGTCAGGAGTGCTGTTCAGTATACCCATTACTACAGGACTACTGATATCCAGCAGCTTTCCCCGGCAATTAATTAATAGTGGTTTCATCAAGTTTGATCAATGAGTAAGATATTAATAAATCTCACAGCCGGGCAATTCGACCAGGCTATAATGAAGTGCAAAGATATTTTCCTGAAGAAGATGCAGGACTATGGAACAGCATGGAGAATTTTAAGGCCATCATCTTTAACAGACCAGATTCTGATCAAGGCCCAGCGCATACGCAGCATTGAAGAAAAGATGGAGCAGAAAATAGGTGATAATATTGAAAGCGAATTTATCGGCATTATTAATTATGCTGCCATTGCTTTGGTGCAATTGAAATTACCTGCTAATGCTCCGGTGGAAATGGAACAGCAGGATGCAGTACAGCGTATTGAAAAGGAATTGAATAATGCAAAGATGCTGATGATGGATAAAAACCATGATTATGGTGAAGCATGGAGAGAGATGCGAATCAGCAGTATGACTGATCTAATACTAATGAAACTGTTGCGCATCAAACAGATTGAAGATAATAAAGGTGAAACGTTGATTAGTGAAGGTGTTGATGCAAACTATTATGATATTATCAATTATGCCGTGTTCGCATTAATCAAGCTGAATGAAGATAAGATAAATTCATGATAAGCAATTTGGAATGATGATGTATATGATGAAATATTTGCCGCACTTCAACAGCATTTTTTTTATTTAATATTCTTAAACATTAACTGAACAATTATATATGAAAATAATTACTGCAATATCCAGATTTCTAGTAGGAGTGTTGTTTATCATCTCCGGACTTATCAAGGCAAATGATGCTGTTGGTTTTTCCTATAAGCTCGACGAATATTTTACGGTATTTAACACACAATGGATGATTCCGGCTTCTATACCAATGGCCATGTTGATCTGTATCCTTGAAGTTGGATTGGGTGTTGCCTTACTGGTTGGTTTCAGAATGGTGCTTGTAAGCTGGTTATTATTATTGCTGATTGTATTTTTTACATTCCTTACTTTCTATTCTGCTTATTTTGATGTGGTAAAGGATTGTGGATGTTTTGGAGATGCATTGCATCTTAAACCATGGGAGTCATTCGGAAAAGATATTGCATTACTCTTTTTCATTCTCATCATATTCAGTCAGCGTAAAAAGATTGCAGGTTTATTTTCTGAACGGGCTAATTCATTGATCACTATTGCAGGCTTTGTTTTAACAGCATGGTTTACCTGGAATTGTTATGCTCATCTTCCGGCAAAAGATTTTCGTCCCTATGCAATTGGTAAAAATATTTCCGAAGGAATGAAATTGCCTCCCGGTGCTGTTACGGATAGTGTGGTGATGGTATTTATATATGAGAAGGATGGTAAGCAGATGGAATTTAAGATGGATGAATTGGCTAAAATCAGTTCTGATACCACTTATAAATTTGTGGATAGAAAAGATAAAGTGGTTCGCGAAGGTGATCATGCACCGATTCACGATTTCAGTATTAAAGATGCAGAAGGAAGTGATTATACTGAAGAATTTTTAAATAAACCTGATTATATCTTTATGCTCGTTGCTTATGATCTTGGAAAAACAAATACAAAAGCACAGTCGAAGATTAATGATTTCGTTGCATTGTGTGAGCAGAAGAAAGTGGAGTTCTTTGGTATTACTTCAGCAATTCCTTCAGAAGCCGATAATTTCCGCCATGAATATCAAAGTATGTTTCCTTATTATTTCTGCGATGCAACAACTCTGAAAACGATCATCCGTTCCAATCCAGGTCTGGTGCTTTTAAAACAGGGAACTGTAATTGATATGTGGCATTACAATGACTTCCCGACTTTTGATGAAGTCAATAAAAAATATCTGAAAAAATAGACTTAATAATAGTCATTTAAAGAACGGATGTTTCATCAATGATGCATCCGTTCTTTAATATATATCTGCCCGAACAGTCACACTTCTTCACCCCCTTACTTAGTCACTTAGTCACCTGGTCACCTGGTATAGGCATTCTTTTTTCCTCATTCCCCATTGTGAGATTTTCGAAAAATGGTTATTAAATGAAAAGTGTTAATTGTTAACTCGTCATTAACAGGTTTCATCTCCCAAAATGAAGTATAATTGCGACCTAAATTATTGATATGGATATCCGTGAAATAAACGAAAAAATTCAGCAGGAAAGTGCCTTTGTGGAACTGTTGAATATGGAACTGGGTAAGGCTATTGTTGGCCAGAAATACATGCTGGAAAGACTGTTGATAGGAATACTATCCAATGGTCATCTTTTGCTGGAAGGCGTACCAGGACTGGCTAAGACGCTTGCCATAAAATCACTTTCGCAGGCCATACATGCCAAGTTCAGCAGGTTACAATTTACACCGGATCTTTTACCTGCAGATCTTATAGGTACCATGATTTACAATCAGCGGCAGGAACAGTTTACGGTGCGTAAGGGTCCGCTGTTTGCCAATCTTGTACTGGCAGATGAGATCAATCGTGCTCCGGCAAAAGTGCAGAGTGCTTTACTGGAAGCTATGCAGGAAAGACAGGTAACTATCGGTGATGAAACTTTTAAACTGGAAGAACCTTTCCTGGTTATGGCCACACAAAATCCGATTGAGCAGGAAGGAACTTACCCTTTACCGGAAGCACAACTCGATCGTTTTATGCTGAAGGTGGTAATTGGTTACCCAACTAAAGAAGAAGAAAGATTAATCATCCGTCAGAATTTAGCTGCTGATGCTGTTAAGATAAATCCTGTAGTAACAACAGATATTGTTGTGAAAGCACGTAATGCAGTTCGTGAAGTTTATATGGATGAGAAAATTGAGAAATATATACTGGATATTGTTTTTGCAACACGCTCACCAAAGGAATCCAATCTGAAAAAACTGGAGATGCTGATTAATTATGGTGGTTCTCCACGTGCAAGTATTAATCTGGCACTTGCATCAAAAGCATATGCATTTATTAAAAGAAGAGGTTATGTAATTCCTGAAGATGTTCGTGCAATCTGTCATGATGTGTTACGTCACCGTATAGGATTAACCTACGAAGCAGAAGCAGAAAACATAACAACTGATGAAGTAATTAATGAAGTTCTGAATGTTGTTGAAGTACCTTGATAAATGCAGAATGCAGAATTAAGAATGCAGAATTAAAACACACTAAACATTTCTAATTTCTAATTTCTAATTTCTAATTTATAATTTATAATTTCTAATTTATAATTTATAATTTCTAATTTCTAATTTCTAATTTCTAATTTCTAATTTCTAATTTCTAAT
>JBDTVD010000154.1:0-8084 GCA_040007375.1 Bacteroidota bacterium
TTGAAGCACTTCGCAATGACGAAAAAAAGTATCAAGTAGCAAGTATTAAGACTTATTTTTCTTTGTTGAATAATTTTATTTCTATTGTTTGATTTGAAAATTTTTCATGGATGATAATTTAATTTCTATTCAGGGGATTGCCACAAATGCTGCGCATTTTCGCAATGACGAAAAAGGAATAATTTTCAAATTCTTCACTATTCCCTATTCCCTATTCCCTAACCCCTAAACCCTAATGCCTATTCACTTAATCCGCTAACTCCTTAAAAGTATCTCCTTGCGATAAATCTCCTGTCTTATATCCTTTACTAAACCAATACATACGTTGCTCAGATGTTCCATGCGTAAATGCATCCGGAACAACATAACCCTGTCCTTGCTTCTGCAGTCTGTCATCACCAATTGCATTTGCGGCTGTAAGTGCTTCCTGTATATCACCTTCTTCTAAATTGTTTTTCATTTTCTCTGTATAATGTGCCCACACTCCTGCATAAAAATCAGCCTGCAATTCCATCATCACTGAATATTTATTGTATTCTTTTTCATCAAACTCCTCACGTATCCTTTGCATTTTTTCAGATACACCAAGCAACTTCTGAATGTGATGTCCTACTTCATGCGCTACAACATATGCCATCGGAAAATCACCAGGTGCCTGTAATTTTTCCTGGAGGTCCTGGTAGAAGGAAAGGTCTATATATAATTTCTCATCAGCAGGACAATAAAAAGGACCAACTTCAGCTGATGCACCACCACAACCGGATTGCACAGAACCACGGAATAACACCAGTGTTGGTTCTATATATTGTGAATTGTTTTCCTTAAAAACTTTATTCCAGACATCTTCTGTTTCTGCCAGTACCACTTTTACAAATGCAGCACGTTCATCATCGGCTGCCTGTTCTTCAGGTGATAATGCAACCTGCTGTTGAGGAATCTGCACTTGCAGTTTACTGAGGTCACCATCACTCATCAGGAAATTAATTACCAGCACAATAATGCCCAGCACTCCTCCTCCTGCTACCATCTTTCCTCCTGACATTCCTCTTCTGTCGTCAACATTCCCGCTTTCACGGCGTCCTTTCCATAACATAGTTTTAGGGTTTATCAGCAAAAGTAAACAACAGAAATTGTAATGATACTCCTGTATAAAAAATAATTCTGCATCTGCAACCGGCACAGGATTACATCTTTGTCTGAGCAGGGTAAGTTTTCGTCGAAAAAAAAAATGTTTAACCCGTAAAGTCTACAATAACCTGACGCTTTTTAATAGCTTTGAAGCTGAAAAACACAAAAATGAAAAAACAATTATTTCTATTCCTTGCTGTTCTTTTAACAACAGTCTCTTCGGCCCAGAACCTCACACTTCTTGGTCATATTACCTACAACGGAACATGCGCAGGTGCCTGGCATTATGTGGATTCTTTAAATACAGAATATGCAATCGTGGGTGTGAGTGATAAAATTTCTATTGTAGATCTTTCCAATCCTGCTGCACCAACAGAAGTTTACAGTGTTCCTGCATTGACCGGACAAAACAGTTTATGGCGCGAATTAAAAACTTATGGCAAGTTTGCTTATGCAGTTAGTGAAGGTGGCGGTGGTGTTATTGTAATTGATCTGAGTAATCTTCCAGGTCCGATTACTTACACACACTGGTATGGTGATGGTGCAATTGCAGGTCAGTTAAATTCAGGACATACTATTGCTGCTGATAATGGTTATATATATATATTCGGAAGTAACATTGGTGCCGGTGGTTGTATCATTGCTGATCTTGTTGATCCTTCTGCTCCTCATTTTGTTGGTGAATATTCTGATAATTATGTGCATGATGCTTATGTGCGGAATGATACCATGTGGGCCGGTGAAATTTATGCCGGACAATTTTCTGTAATTGATGTTACCAATAAAGCAAACCCTCAATTAATAACTACAGTATCAACACCGGGCCAGTTTTGTCATAACGTATGGTTGAATGATGCAGGAACGTATGCATTCACTACTGATGAAGTTAACAACGCACCTGTTGGATCATACAATGTTTCTAATATTGGAAATATTCAACTGGAAGAAACTTACCTGACTGATAGTTTACCCAGTGAGGAAGTGCATAATGTTCGTGTGCTGAATGATTATATAATCTGTCCATCGTATGGAAGTGAACTTACCATTGTTGATGGTTCACGTCCTGATAATCTTGTGGAGATTGCCCGCGCACCAACATCATGGAATGGCAGCGGATCACATTTATGCTGGGATGCATCACCTTATCTTCCTTCAGGAATTATCATTGCAACAGATATAGATGGTGACTTCTTCGTTTTTCAACCTGACTATCAGCGTGCAAGTTTCCTCGAAGGAGTTGTTACTGATTCTATAACAGGAAATGCAATTAACGGCGCAACAGTGGAGATACTTACAACACCAAAAACTACTACCAGCAATCTTTCCGGTATATATAAAACAGGTATTGCAGAAACAGGAACTTATGATGTTAAATATTCCAAGCAGGGATATGTTTCAAAAACAATTACAGGAGTTAGTCTTGCTTCAGGGGTAGTTACTAATCTCAATGTAGAGCTGGCCTCTTTTACTGTTAATGGCTCCGTAAATATCTGGGGAACAGCTACAGGTATTGCAAATGCACAGGTTGTTGCTGTTAATGGTGCAGTTTCAGTAAATGCTACTACAGATGCAAACGGAAATTTTACTTTCTCAAATGTTATTTCCGGCACTTATACCGTTGTAGCTTCTCAATGGGGTTATGAATCACAATGCATAACCGCCACTTTTAATGGAACCCCTATCAACATGCAACTTGTAGAAGGATATTCTGATGATTTCTCAACGGATAATAACTGGATGGTAAATTCAACATGTACTACAGGTGCCTGGGTTCGTGGTGCGCCAATTGGAACTTTGTTTGGTGGTGTGTATGCTAATCCTAATGGTGATGTAACAACTGATTGCACGAATAAATGTTTCGTAACAGGTAATGCAGGAGGAACTGCTAACACTGATGATATTGATGATGGTGGAACATCACTTACATCACCAATATTTGATCTTACCGGTTATTCCACTCCTAATATCAGTTATTCAAGATGGTATTTTATCAGTCCTACAACACCTGCAGCAAGCATTGATACATTCTTTGTAACATTAAATAATGGAATTACAAGTGTAATCGTTGATATGTTTACATTAAGCAATACTACAAATGGCGCATGGGTTCCAATGTCGATAAATGTTGCATCACACATCACTCCCACTGCTACCATGACGTTGTCTGTTTATGCAAGCGATAAATTATTGAGTGGAAATATTGCTGAAGCAGGATTCGATGATTTCAGAGTTACCAATATTTTGTCAGTTGCTGCAACTACTAAAGCAGGCACATTACAGATCTTCCCTAATCCATTTAATAATTCATTCATGATGAATTTAGATGCAGGTTTATTAACTGATGCTTCTGCTGTTCACATTACTGATGTTACAGGAAGAGAAATATATAGTGCTGCATTAAAATCTGCAGAAAATAAAATTACTCTACCAGTTGCTGTTTCTCCTGGTGTTTATTTTGTAAAAGCAACAGGAACTGTTTCTGATATTCCTGCTTCTGTTATTGTAAAAAATTAATCACAAATACTATTTTAAAACCGCTTCATTCATATTGGAGCGGTTTTTTATTTATATTTAAGTTCTCCATCCGGAAAGAACTCATTCACAAAAAAGATTCTTGCATTAATACCATAATAGTTTGTCTTAACTGGATAAATTATATTCATCAAAAACAGTTACCCTTAAACTTTGATATATTTGATCAATATAAAACCAGTCCCTGAACAATTATCAACTTTTTTACTCCGAACTAACAACTCCGAACTCCGAACTAATCACTCCCAACTCACAACTCCCAACTCACAACTCACAACTAAAAAAAGCAGATGAAAAAACTCCTACTCTCCTTTTATGCTCTTGCAATGGTAATTACAGCAAACAGCCAATCACTGAATCTTATCGGCCACATGAGTTATACAGGTACCTGTGCCGGTGTTTGGGATTATGTGGATTCGCTGAATAATGAATATGCAATTGTTGGTGTAAGCGATAAAGTTTCTATAGTTGATGTTACCAATCCTGCTGCACCTGTTGAACGGTTTTCTGTTCCTGCACTCAGTGGTCAAACAAGTTTGTGGCGCGAATTAAAAACGTGGAACAAACATGCTTATGCAGTGAGTGAAGGTGGTGGCGGTGTGATCTGCATTGATCTCTCACATCTTCCTGATACAGTTACTTATAATCACTGGTATGGTGACAGTGCTATTTCAGGACTGATTGCTGATGCACATACTATTGCTGCTACCGATGGTTATATATATGTATTCGGTGCAACAGGTGTTTCTCCGGGCGGATGCATCATAGCTGATATTTCCGATCCGATGAATCCTCATTTCACAGGTTTGTATACAGAGAATTATATACACGATGGATATATAAGAAATGATACTTTATGGGCTGGTGAAATTTATCTCGGGCAATTTTCTGTAATTGATGTAACGGATAAATCCAATCCTGTTTTAATTACAGCAACCACTACACCTTCCGCATTTACACACAATGTATGGTTGAGTGATGATGGTACACATGCATTTACAACTGATGAACATACAGATGCTCCTCTTGTTTCTTTTAATGTATCTGATCTCACCAATATTCAACTGGAAGATATATATGTTACTGATAGTCTTCCTTCAAGGGAAGTACATAATGTGCGTGTGCTGAATGATTATCTCATCAACCCATCTTATGGAAGTCAATTGACAATTGTAGATGCTGCTCATCCTGATAACCTGATTGAAATTGCACGTGCACCAACAATTTTCAACGGCAGTAATCCGGGTCTTTGCTGGGATGCATCGCCTTATCTTCCGTCAGGAAATATTCTTGTAACAGATATTAATGGTGGTCTGTTTATCTTTCAACCGGATTATCAGCGTGCCTGTTACTTAGAAGGAACTATTACAGATTCCATGACAGGTGTTGCCATTCCAAACACGTTGGTGGAAATAATATCCACCGTGCAACAAACTCAAAGCAGTCTTGCAGGAATATATAAAACAGGAACAGGTGCTGCAGGAACTTTTGATGTTACATTTTCAAAAACAGGCTATCAACCTAAAACATATACAGGCATTACATTATCACATGGAATTACAACAACACTGAATGCACAATTAGTGGCAATTACAACTGTTGCAGAAAATGTTTTCACAACATCAATTGAAGTTAATCCCAATCCATTCAGCAATTCATTTGTGTTAAAGTTAAATGCTGAAACCATTACACCATCAACTGTTATTCAGCTATTCGATGTAACCGGAAAAATGGTATTCGAACAAAATATTACATCACCGGAAACAAATATAAACCTGCCTTTATGGATAGGTTCCGGATTATATAATGCCAGGATTAATGGTACAGGTAAAAAGATGGAATCTATACGACTGGTTAAGAATTAAATGGAGTGCTGGGTGCTGAGTGCTGGGTACTGAGTTTTAAGTGCTGGGTTTTGAGTGCTGGGTACTGAGTGGTGGGTGCTGAGTTTTAAGTGCTGGGTTTTGAGTGCTGGGTACTGAGTGCTGGGTGCTGAGAAATTAAGAATTAACAAAGTGCAATATTGAATCGCTCATGAGTTGCAGTTTGCAGAACGTGCTCTTCTATTCAGGAATTGCCATGGTGTGATAAAGCACATCGCAAGACGGTGTTAAACAATTTTCAATTCTGAATTCTACATTCTGATTTCCAATAGCTATCGGAACTGCATTTTTCAACTCCAAACTAATCACTCCGAACTAACTATTCCACAGCACACAGCACCCAGCACTCAGTACTATATTTTATACCTTTGAACACAATATGCGCCGGCAGTTATTCCTTCTCATTTCTTACCTGCTGATTATCAGTACTGGTTACGCTCAAAAGCCAACTGTTACTGATAAATTTGACCAGCTGTTTATCGGTGAAAATTTCGATAGCAGTAATAGTTACTGGTCAACGATAAGCAATCTGGATAATCTGCTTATTGTTCAGGAAGGTGAATATATTATGCAGCGCAAGGCGACTTTTTCACCCTATGCTGTGATGGCGGCATTCCCGACAGAGCTTTCTGAATTTCGTTTGGTTGCTTCTTTAAAACTTGATAAAGCAACAGCTGCTGATGGAAGTATCGGATTAATTTTTATGGCTCAGGCTGATGGAAAAGGTGGTTTCATTTTCGAAATTAACCGTGATCAGAAATACAGATTACGACAGATTACCAATAACAGTTATCGTTACCTGACAGGAAATGCCCAGGATGGGGGATGGCTGAAAGATGATGCATTAAAAGGATTGAATCTTCCCAACCTGATTGAAATACGTACTGCCCGAAAAAAATACGATCTCTTTATTAATAACAGACTGTTGATGAATTTTGAAGAGTTGGAATATAAATCCGGTGGTGTTGGTTTTATAATTGGTCCGGGAAGTAAAGGGAAAGCTGACTTTATATATATCTTCAACAAAGCAGGAAATGAAGCACTGGAAGAACCAAATGTAAGTGCTGAGACATCATCCAATCCTGAAACAGATATTATCGCATTGGCCGAATCCATCATCAGTTTAAAAACACAGATTAATAAACTGCAGGAAGAGAATGAGGATTTAAAAGGAATCATTGATGGCTTGAAATCAGGAGAAAAAGAACAGGAATCCATTACAGCGAATTACGATAAATATATAAAGGATCTGGAAGGAAAACTGAAAAAGTCTTCTGCATCGTTTGATTCATTAATGAAAATAAATGGTGATCTGAATAAATACAGAGAGATGGTGAAAGGAAATGATAATGGCGATCTCGTTATCAACCTGAGTAAAAATCTGAAGAATGAAAAAACTGCCAGTGAAGCATTACGCGCCGCAAATAAAAGCCAGGCAGATTCCATACAACTTTTGAAAGCGCAGATTAAAGAATTAAAAAAGCAACCATCAACAAAAGAAAAAGAAACGGTGAAGAAGGAAGATCCGAAAAAAGAGGAATCAAAGAAAGAAGAGCCTAAGAAAGAAGAGCCTGCCAATAAAGATCAGCAACCAAAGGGAGAATTTATCTTGCCTAAAGACAATTGAAGCAGGCACCAGGGGTTAGGCACCTGGCATTAGGGTTTAGAAATATCATCTTAATTTATAATTTATAATTTTTAATTTATAATTCCATTATGTCTATTCATACTGAGATAAAAAAAATTACCACGCACACACTTCAGGAAATGAAACGTCGTGGTGAAAAGATTTCTATGCTTACTGCATATGATTTTAGTCTTGCAAAAATAATTGATGAAGCTGGTATTGACGTAATTCTTGTTGGTGATTCTGCAAGTAATGTTATGGCAGGACATGAAACTACATTGCCAATTACGCTGGATCAGATGATCTATCATGCATCATCTGTTGTACGTGCCGTGAAGCGTGCATTGGTAGTTGTTGATTTACCTTTTGGTTCTTATCAGGGAAATTCAAAAGAAGCATTGAACTCTTCTATCCGTATTATGAAAGAATCCGGTGCTCATGCTGTGAAGATGGAAGGCGGTAGTGAAGTGAAAGATTCGGTGCAGCGTATTTTATCTGCAGGTGTTCCTGTGATGGGACATTTAGGATTAACACCACAGAGTATATATAAATTCGGAACGTATGTAGTACGCGCACGTGAAGAAGCAGAAGCACAACGATTACGCGAAGATGCACTTGCACTGGAAGAAGCCGGATGTTTTTGTATTGTATTGGAAAAGATTCCTGCATCATTGGCAAAAGAAGTTTCTGAATCTGTTAAAATACCAACTATAGGAATTGGTGCAGGTGGTGGAACTGACGGGCAGGTTCTGGTATTGCATGATATGATGGGCATCAACAAAGAATTTAATCCGCGTTTTTTAAGAAGATACATGAGTTTGTATGATGATATGGTTGCTGCAACACAGAATTATATAAAGGATATTAAGAAGGGTGATTTTCCGAATGAGAAAGAACAATATTAAGGGGAATTA